>CBFDBL010000117.1:0-11902 GCA_965603035.1 uncultured bacterium | reverse complement strand
CGCCGCGCTGCGCCGGCTGCGCGAGGCGGGCTTCACGGTGGTCGTGGTCAGCAACCAGTCGTGCGTGAGCCGGGGCTATGCGAGCCTCGAGCAGGTCCAGGCGGTGATGGACCGGATGGTCGCGGAGGTGTCGGCGGCGGGCGGGGCGCTCGCGGGCGTCTACTGGTGCCCGCACGTGGACGCGGACGGGTGCGCCTGCCGCAAGCCGAAGCCGGGGCTGCTCGAGCTGGCGGCGGCCGAGCTGTCGCTGCGGCCCGAGCGCGCCTTCATGGTCGGGGACTCCGAGCGCGACGTCGCGGCGGGGCGCGCGAAGGGCTGCACCACCTTGCTCGTCGATCGCCACGGCGACGGCCGCGCCGAGACGACCGAGGCCGACCGCGTGGTCGCCAGCCTCGCCGAGGCCGTGGACGCGATCCTGACCCTGGTGGACGGATAGACGATGCGACGCACCGCGTGGCTGCTCGTGGCGTTGGCCCTGGCCGGGCTTCCGACCGGCTGCGACAGGGGGGAGCAGGGGCCCACGCGCATCCGCATCAGCCTCATCCTGGGCGACACGTCGGAGTGGTACCAGGGCGCGGCCAGGTGGAAGGAGCTCGTCGAGGAGCGCACCGGCGGCCGCTACCGCGTGGAGATCGTCCCCAACGCCTCGCGGTCGAGCCACAGCCAGAGCACCGAGCTCCAGGACGTCCAGCGCGGCAACCTCGAAGCCAGCCTCGAATCGACCATCCTGCTCTCGACCATCGACCCGGCGTGGCAGGTCTTCTCGTTCCCCTGGCTCTTCCCCAGCCACGAGGTCGCCAACGCCGTGTGCGACGGCGACGTCGGCCAGGCCATGCTCGAGCGGCTGCCCGAGAAGAACCTCGTCGGTCTGGCCTACGGGGTGAACGGCTTCCGCCAGATCACCAACAACCAGCGGCCGATCCGGACGCCCGGGGATCTCAGGGGCCTGAAGATCCGCCTGCCCCAGGGCCTGCCGCCCCTCCTGCTCACACACTTCGGCGCCAGCGCCCACCTCATGAACTTCGGCGACCTGTTCGTCGCACTCCGCACCGGCGACATGCACGGCCAGGAGAATCCGCTCTCGGTGATCAAGACCGCCAAGCTGCACAGTGTGCAGAAGCACCTGACCCTCTGGAACTACGTCTACGACCCGATCGTGCTGTGTGTGAACAGGGATTTCTGGGGCAAGCTGCCGGCGGGCGACCGGGCGATCCTGCGCGCGTGCGCGAAGGAGGCGCTGGCCCACGAGCGGCGGCTGGTGGCCGAGGCGGACGAGACGCTGCCCGGCGAGCTCGCGACGCTCGGGATGGCGCTGGTGCGGCTGAGCGCCGCAGAGCGCGCGGCGTTCAGGGCGGCGGCCGCGGGCCTGCGGCCGGCGTTCGAGGCGGTGGTGGGTGCGGGTCGGCTCGAGCGGTTCGAGGGGGCGTGTGCTCAGGCGGAGCAGGGCAGTTGAGAAAGCTGCTGGGCCGGATAGAGGGAGTGGCGGCTGGCGTCCTGCTGGCCGCGATCGCGGTGCTGATCGTTGCGCAACTGGTGCTGACGCAGGTGGCCCCTGCGTGGGCGTCGCCGCTGACGACGGTGGTGCTGGCGCTGTTCGTGTGGGCGTCGATGCTGGGGGTGGCGGCGGCGACTCGGCGCGGGGCGCATCTGAGCCTGGCGCTCCTGCGGCGCCTGGTGCCGGGCAGGTGGCAGTGGGTGCTGCGCGCGGTTCTGCTGGCCGCCACCATCGCCTTCTTCATCGCTCTGACGGCGACGAGCGCGCGGCTGTGCGCGGACCAGGCGCGCTGGGGGAACCGCTTCGTCGGCGCGTCGTGGCCCGCGTGGCTGGTGACCATGAGCATCCCGATCGCCGCCGCCCTGTCGTGCGTGCGCGCGGTCGAGGCCTGGTGGGTGGCCAGGGCGGGCGGCCGGGGCGGGCGGGCGCAGGAAGCGCAGGCCCCCCCGGGAGGTCAGGGGCCTCGGGGAGGGTAGGGCTGTCAGGGGCGTGCAGTGCAGGCACAGGTGGCCGCCACGCTGATTGGCCTGTTCGTGGTCCTGGCGCTGCTCGAGGTGCCGATCGCGTTCAGCCAGGGCCTGTCGGCGCTCGTCACCATCCTGGTGCATATGCCGGGCCAGGGCCTGGGGATCCTGGCGAGCCAGGTCTCGGGGTCGCTGCTGCACGAGCCGCTGATGGCGATCCCGCTGTTCATCACGGCGGGGATGGCCTTCGCGAGGAGCGGTGTGGCGAGCCGCCTGGTGCGGCTGGCGCGCCTGGCGGTGGGGCCGATGCCGGGCGGGCTGGCAGTGGTGACCGTGGTGGTGTCGGTGTTCTTCGCGGCCGTCTCGGGCTCGGGGCCGGCGTCGGTCGCGGCGCTGGGCGCGTTGCTGATCCCGGCGCTCTGCGAGAGCCGCTACGACCGTGGCTTCGCCTCGGCGCTGATGGCGTCGAGCGGCGGGCTGGGCATCATCGTGCCGCCGTCGATCGCGCTGGTGATCTACGGTGTGGTGGCCGACGTGGACATTCTGCGGCTGTTCGTCGCTGGTGTGGTGCCGGGTCTGGTGGTGGGTGCGGCGCTGATCGGCTACGTGGTGTGGGCGTCGTGGCGGCGGGGCTACGGTGTGCGCGCGCCGTGGGCGGGCTGGGGCGAGCTTGGGCGCGCCTTCGTGGCGGCGCTGCCGGGGCTGGTGGCGCCCGTGGTGATCCTGGTGTGCATCTACGGGGGGTTCTCGAGCCCGACGCGGGTGGCGGCCGTGGCGGTGGCTTACGCGCTGGTGGCCGACCTGGTGTTCTACCGCGACATTCGGCTGCGCGAGGTGCTCGGCATCTTCGAGCGGGGGGCGGTCGTGTCGTCGCAGGTGCTGATCATCGTGGCCTCGGCCTCGCTGTTCGCCTGGGTGCTCAACGACCAGGGCATCACGTCGGCGACGGTGGCGTGGCTGCGCGACGCGCCGCTCGCCGGCTGGCTGCTGCTGCTGCTGATCAACCTCGTGCTGCTGCTGGCCGGCTGCTTCATCGACGCGATCTCGATCTTCTACATCTTCGTGCCCATCCTCAAGCCGCTGCTGCCCACGCTCGGGGTGTCGCCGCTGCACTTCGGGATCATCATGACGGTGAACCTGGCGATCGGGCAGGCGACGCCTCCGGTGGGTGTGAACCTCTTTGTCGCGTGCGGGATCTCGAAGGTCTCGCTCGAGCGCATCTCGCGGTCGGTCGTGCCCTTCGTGGTGGCGGAGGTCTGCGCCCTGCTGGTCATCACCTACAGTGCTCCCCTGGCGGAATGGTTGCCGTCCGTCCTCGAATGATGCCTCCCGCAGGCGTAGTGGCTCCGGGAGGCAGATCGCCTCCGTCGCTACGGTGTCACTCCGGCGCGATGACGTGCACTGTGGGGAAGTAGGTGCGGTAGCGGCTGGCGTCGCGCGTGATGAGGGGCATGCCTTCCACCGCCGCGTGCGCGCCGATGAAGAAGCCAGGGAGTGTGGAGTGCCGTCTGCCGCCGCGCTCCCTGTATCGAAGAAAGCACTTCCCTGCCAGGAATGCAGCCTCCCACGGGATTGGCAGGCGTTCGACGAGAGCCGGTTGCAGAGCCGCCTCCAAGTCCTCGATCCGCTCGAAGCGGATTGACACCTCGGCGTAGATGACGGGATTGATGGCGAGGACGCTTTGGTCCGCGTGGTTCTCCAGCGCGGCGCTCGACCAGCCGAACCAGTCCTTGTCCTCGGTCATCACGTCGAGGAGCACGTTCGAGTCCACGAGGACCCTGCTCATTCCTCTCCCCTCGTGAGCATCATGATCTGGTCGGTGGTCATCCGCACGGCTCCCTTCCCCCGGAGGGCCTCCACCACCCTGCGCCCGCGCCGCTTGCTCCCGGCCCTTCGCAGGTACACCCGCTTGCCGGAGAGAACGAACTCGACCTCCGTGTCGGGCAGCAGCCCGGCCTTCTCGCGGATGGCAACGGGAATCGTCACCTGGCCTTTCGACGTGATCTTCATCGTCATCCTCCTCACGATGGCGGTAGGAGTGCTACCCGTAATACTCTTACCACATATCCTGCGAACCGTCAAGTGCCGGGGCGGGGTAAGAAGGGGGGTCAGGAGCCGCCGTTGGGGCTGATCTGTCGCTCGGCGACCTCGATGGCGCGGAGGAGGGCCTTGGCCTTGTTGATGGTCTCGTCGTACTCGTCGGCGGGGACGCTGTCGGCGACGATGCCGCCGCCGGCCTGGACGTAGGCCTTGCCTGCACAGAAGGCGATGGTGCGGAGGGTGATGCAGGTGTTGATGTTGCCGAAGTAGTCGATGGCGCCGACGGCGCCGGCGTAGGGGCCGCGGCGTGTGGGCTCCATCTCGTCGATGATCTCCATGGCTCGGACCTTCGGCGCGCCGGAGACGGTGCCCGCGGGGATGCAAGCCCTGAGGACGTCGAAGGGGCCGTGGCGCTCGCGGTCGAGGGTGCCCTCGACGTTGGAGGTGATGTGCATGACGTGGGAGTAGCGCTCGACGACCATCTGCTCGGTGACGCGCACGGTGCCGTAGCGGGCGACGCGGCCGACGTCGTTGCGGCCGAGGTCGAGCAGCATGACGTGCTCGGCCCGCTCCTTCGGGTCGCTGATCAGCTCCTCGGCGAGGGCCTGGTCCTCCTCGGGGGTGGCGCCGCGTCGGCGGGTGCCCGCGATGGGGCGGACGGTGATCTTGTCGCCCTCGAGCTTGACCATCACCTCGGGCGAGGCGCCCACGAGCGTCAGGTCGCCCAGCTTGAGGTAGAACATGTACGGGGAAGGGTTGACGACCCGAAGCGTGCGGTAGACGTCGAAGGGGTCGGCGCGGGTCTCGACGGCGAGCCGCTGGGAGGGGACGACCTGGATGACGTCGCCGGCGCGGATGTAGTCCTTGCAGCGGCGGACCACGGCCTCGTAGTCGTCGCGGGTGAAGTTGCTCTCGAAGTCGAGGGTGATCTCGCCTGTGGGGCGGATGTCGTCGCTGAGGGTCGCGACGGGGGTGCGGAGCTTCTCGACGACGGCGTCGATGGCCGCGACGGCCTCGTCGTAGGCCTCGCGGGCCGAGCGGCCGTGGAGGCGGGCGTTGTGCACCACCTTGATGGTCTTGAACACGTGGTCGAACACCACGAGGGTGTCGCACGCCATCAGGTAGTAGTCGGGCAGGCCGCGGTCGTCGGGCGGCGCGTCGGGCAGGCGCTCGACGTAGCGCACCACGTCGTAGGCCAGGTAGCCCACCACCCCGCCGGTGAAGCAGTCGAGCCCAGGCACCCGCGCCGAGTGGGTGTGGGCGAGCAGCTCCTCGATGTCGCGGAGCGGGTCGGCGGACTCATACTGCTTGGGCCAGCCGCCGCGGAGGATCTCGACGGTGTGGTGCGTGCCCCGGATGATCGCCGGCGGGTCCGCCCCGAGGAGCGAGTATCGCCCGATCTTCTCGCCCCCGGTCACGCTCTCGAGCAGGAACGCGTGCTGGGCGCCGCCCAGCTTCTGGAAGGCCGAGACGGGCGTGAGCGTGTCGGCCAGGAGCTGGCGGTAGACGGGCACCACGTTGTGGCCGCGCGCCAGCACCTGGAAATCGCCGAACGACGGGTAATGGAGCATCGGGCCATGCACACCCAGTTCCTCCGCGGGGTGCCGTGTTGGGTGAGAGCGCCCGATTGTAGCGCCCAGGCGCGGAGTGTCAAGAAAAACCTTGCCCGCGCTTGCAGAACTTGATAAAATATGGGACTTTACAGCAGCGGCGTTCCGGCCTGGTCGGGCGGCGGGCCGGGAACGTCTGGCCCTGTGGCTGAAGGGATGGAGCCTGTGCGCGTGCAGATCGCTGCCCATAACGTCGAGGTGACCGATGCGGTCCGCGAGCTGGTCCACGAGCGGGCTGGGCACCTGATGCGCTTCTTCGACGGGCTCTCCACCGTGCACGTGACCCTTGGGGCAGAGAAGGAGCGGCGGCTCGCGGAGTTCGTGGCGCACGTCAGCCACGGCGCCCCCCTGGTGAGCAGAGCGGAGGGCGCGACTCTCAGCGCGGCCATCCACGAGGCCGCCGAGAAGGTGGAGACCCAGATCCGGCGCCACAAGGACCGGATCCGCGACCACCACGAGCGCCTGGCGGCCCCCGAGCGCGAGCCCGCCGAGGAGCCCAGCGTCGAGGATGCGCGGCAACCCGAGACCGACGAAGTCAGCGAGGGCGATGACATCGGCTGAGCACGCGAGAGCGGATGGCCCCGGCGGCGAGTGGGTCGAGCGGTCCGTGGTCGTGCGGAACCCGCAGGGGTTCCATGTGCGCCCTGCCCAGAAAGTGTCCGCCGTCGCCACCCAGTTCGATGCCCAGGTCGTGCTGCGGTTCAGCGGCCAGGACGTGAATGCGAAGAGCACGGTGCACCTGATGGTGCTGTCGGCCCCGAAGGGCACCCCGTTCACCATCCGGGCACGGGGTGTGGATGCCGCCGAGGCGGTGGCAGCGGTCGTCGCGTTGTTCAAGGATGGATTCGGGGAGATGACGCCGAAGAAACCGGCGTAGCCGGGGGCGCGTTGCCCGGCGGAGCGGCAGAGGCCATGGAAGAGCTCAAAGGCACAGCGGCATCGCCCGGCGTGGCCATCGCCGAGGCGCTGATCTTCGACAGCAAGGAGTTCCCGGTCTCGCACCGGAAGCTCAGTGCCGAGGAGGTGCCTGTCGAGCGGGAGCGCTTCGCGCAGGCCGTCGAGGGCGCCATCGGCGAGATCCGCTCGGTCCAGGAGGCGGCCGCGACGAAGAGCGGCGGCGAGTACCTCAAGATCTTCGACGCCCACGTCTCGATGCTGCGCGACCCCGAGCTCCAGCGCGAGATCCTCGACGAGATCGAGCAGCACAGCCGCTGCGCCGAGTTCGCCGTCTCGACCGTCATCCGCCGATACGTCAAGCTCGTGATGGCCACCGAGGCCACGGCGGAGCGGGCACGCGACTTCTACGACATCGAGCACGGGCTCCACCGCCACCTGCGGGGCCTCAAGCGCGAGGACCTCAGCCACCTCGAGACCGACGTCATCATCGTCGCGCGCGACCTCACCCCCTCGCAGACCGTCACCCTCGACAAGGACAGGGTCCGCGCCTTTGCTACCGACGCCGGCGGCAGGACCTCCCACACCGCCATCGTGGCCCGCGCGCTCGGCACCCCGGCCGTTGTGGGCCTCGGCGCGATCACGGCCGAGGTCGTCCCTGGCGATCTCGTCGTCGTGGACGGCTCGACCGGCACCGTCGTGGTGAACCCCGACGACGCCACCCTCGACCGCTACTACGCCAAGGCCCGCAACATCCGCGAGCACGAGGCGCGGCGCGCGCGCCTGCGCCTGCTGCCCGCCGAGACCACCGACGGCCACCGCGTCCACCTCTACGCCAACATCGAGTCGCCCGACGAGATCGACATCGCGATCGAGCGCGGCGCCGAGGGCGTCGGACTCTACCGCACCGAGTTCCTCTTCTTCGAGAAGGGCGCCGCGCCGACCGAGGAGGAGCACTTCGCCGCCTATCGCCGCGTGGCCGACGCCCTCGGCGACCGGCCGCTGACGGTCCGCACCTTCGACATGGGCGGCGACAAGCTCGACCCCGAGGGCACCGCCCCCGAGAAGAACCCCTTCCTCGGCTGCCGCTCCATCCGCCTGTGCTTCCAGCGGATGGACCTCTTCCGCACCCAGCTCCGCGCCATCCTGCGCGCCTCGGCCGGCGCCAACGTCCGCATCCTCTTCCCCCTCGTCTCCACCCTCGGGGAGATCCGGCTCGCCAAGCGCTTCGTCCACGAGGTGATGGCCGAGCTCGACGAGGAGGGCGTCCCGTTCAGCCGCGACATCCAGATCGGCATCATGATCGAGGTGCCCAGCGCCGCGTGGATCGCCGACCTGCTCGCCAGGGAGGTGGACTTCTTCTCCATCGGCACCAACGATCTTGTGCAGTACTGCCTGGCGGTGGACCGCGGGAACGAGTGCGTCGGCTCGCTCTTCCAGCCGGCGCACCCGGCGGTCCTGCGCATGATCGCCGAGGTGATCGAGGTCGGCGAGGGCCAGGGCATCCGCGTCGCCATGTGCGGCGAGATGTCGGGCGAGGTCGTCTACGCGCTGCTGCTCGCCGGGCTCGGGCTCCGCGAGTTCAGCGTCAGCCCCGGCATCCTCCCGCGGATCAAGGAGATACTCCGCTCGGTCTCCCTCGACGACGCGCGCGAGATCGCGCAGCACGCCATGGCCTTCGACGAAGCCGAGCGCACACTGGCCTACCTCAAGGAGGCCACCGAGGAGATTCTGCCCCCAGACGCCTAGGCGCGGGGAACGTATGGACTTCAACACGGTTCTTTTGAGATTCAGCAAGGAAGGAGACGCCAGCTACCTGTCGCACCACGACCTGATGCGCCTGTTCGAGCGGGCCCTCCGGCGTGCGGAGCTGCCCGTGCGGATGACCCAGGGCTACAACCCGCGCCCGCGGATGGCCATCCTCCTGGCTCTGCCGCTCGGCGTCGAGGCCGACGACGAGCCGGTGCGGCTGGAGTTCGAGCCGCCGCAGGCGCCGGCACACGTGCAAGCCCGCCTGGGCGCGCAACTGCCCGACGGCATCCGCCTGCTCTCGGCGCGCGAGCTGTCCCCCGGGGCCAAGCCACGCGTCGTGGCCGTCGCCTACGAGGCCGAGCTGCCCCGCGACGCCCCGGCCGAGGCCGACGTCGAGAGCCTCCTGGCACGCGACGCCATCGCCGTCGAGCGGGTCAGGCCCAAGGGCCGGCGCACCATCGACCTGCGGCCCGCGCTCGCCGCCATGGCGCTCGAGGGGCGCCGCCTGCGCTTCGAGCTGCGCGTCGCCGCCGAGGGCACGCCGACGCCCACAGAGGTCGTGGCCGCGCTCCTCGACGACCGCGCCGCCGCAGGCGCCAGGTACCGTCGGACCAAGGTCACGCTGGCAGCACCTTGCGCCAGCCGGCAGGGCTGAGACCCGCCGGCCACGGAAACGCCACAAGGATTCCTCGATGCAACGCAGGATGCTTATCAACGCCCAGGAGCCCGAGGAAAGCCGCATCGCCATCCTCGACGACGGCACCCTCCAGGAGCTCTACATCCATCCCACCGACACCGAGCCGTACCTCGGCAACATCTACAAGTGCCGGATCGGGAACGTCGAGCGCAGCATTCAGGCCGCGTTCGTGGACATCGGCGCCCCCAAGAACGCCTTCCTGCACGTCTCCGACGTCAAGGGCGGCAGCACCGAGGGCTACATGCCCACTGAGGGCGCGAAGCCCAAGCGCCGCAAGGACAACACCCCCATCCAGGACCTCCTCAAGAAGGGCCAGGAGGTGGTGGTCCAGGTGACCAAGGAGCCGATCGGCAACAAGGGCCCCAGCATCACGACCTACATCAGCATCCCCGGCCGCTTCCTGGTCATGATGCCCGGGGTCGTGCACTACGGCGTGTCGCGCAAGATCAGCGACGACGCGGAGCGCAGGCGCCTGCGCGGCCTGCTCGGCGAGCTCGAGCTGCCCGAGGGCATGGGCTTCATCGTCCGCACCGTCGGCAACGGCGCGCGCAAGGCCGACCTCCAGCGCGACCTGCGCTACCTCAAGCGCCTGTGGAAGGCCGTCGAGGAGCGCATCAAGAACGCCGAGGCCCCAGCGCTCGTCTACCAGGAGAGCGACATCGTCATCCGCTGCATGCGCGACGTGTTCGCCCCCGACATCGAGCAGATCATCATCGACAGCGAGGAGGTGGCCCGCCGCGCCGCCGAGTTCCTCAGAATGGTCTCGCCCGCCCACCGCAAGCGCGTCAAGCTCTACCGCGGCGCCCAGCCGCTCTTCCACAAATACGGCGTCGAGTCCGCCATCCAGGCCACCTTCAGCAACGTCGTCCGACTGCCCAGCGGCGGCTCCATCGTCATCGATCAGTGCGAGGCGCTCGTCGCCATCGACGTCAACTCCGGCAAGTACACCAAGGAGCAGGACGTCGAGGAGACCGCCCTGCGCACCAACCTCGAGGCCGCCGCCGAGGCCTGCCGCCAGCTCCGACTCCGCGACCTAGGCGGCGTCATCGTCATCGACTTCATCGACATGCGCCTCGAGAAGAACCGCCGCGCCGTCGAGCGCGCCATCTCCGCCGAGCTCAAGCGCGACCGCGCCAGGAGCCGGTGGCTCCGCATGTCGAAGTTCGGCCTCATGCAGATCACCCGCCAGCGGGCCCGCCAGGGCACCCAGCGCGCCCTCTACGACCCCTGCCCCACCTGCAAGGGCTCGGGCCTCGTCCGCGGGCTCGAGAGCATGATCCCCCACGTCATGCGCCAGATCCGACTCGGCGTCGCCCACAAGGACGCCCAGATCGTCGAGGTCACCACCCACCCCGACGTGACCGAGCGACTCGGCAACGACAAGCGCCACTGCATCGACGGCATCGAGCAGCAGAGCCACCGCAAGATCCGCGTCCTGGCCGACCCGGCCTTCACCCCAGGCCAGTGCCAGGTCGTCTGCCGACTCAAGAGCGGGAAGAAGTTGAAGATCTGAGCAAAGGAGAGTACCCTGATGTACGCAGTCGTCGAGACCGGAGGCAAGCAATACAAGGTCGCGCCCGGCGACACCATCGAGGTCGAGCGCCTGCCCGACACGCCCGGCGAGCCGCTGGAGTTCGAGCGCGTGCTCTTCTACAGCGACGGCGACGACGTGCGCTGTGGGACGCCCACCCTCGGCGACGTCCGGGTCATCGGCAGCGTGGTGACCCACAAGCGCGGCCCCAAGCTCGTCATGCAGACCTACAAGCGGCGCAAGGGCGCCCGGCGCAAGAAGGGCCACCGACAGGAGCTCACGCGCGTCCAGATCAGCAGGATCGTAGCCAGCTAGCCAACCGAGAGGTACAGAAGATGGCACACAAGAAGGGACAAGGCTCGTCGCGGAACGGGCGCGACAGCAACCCCCAGCACCGCGGCGTCAAGCGCTTCGGCGGCCAGAGCGTGACCGCAGGCACCATCATCGTGCGCCAGTGCGGCACGCACTTCAAGCCGGGCCTCAACGTCGGCCGCGGTCGCGACGACACCCTCTTCGCGCGCGCACCCGGCCGAGTCAAGTTCGGCACAGGCCGAAGAGTCCACGTCCTAGCCGACTAACCGCGCCACGGCCCGCGCGCGCGGCGGCACCCGGGACCCCCAGGCCCCCGCTTCGCCGTGGCCGCCGCCGAGACGCCTTCGCACCACCGACCCGCCAGGCCCCTGGCCACTGCCCGGGCCCGCCTGGCGGGCGTCGCTTCCCCGGGGCGACCGACGCCATGTTCATAGACGAAGCCACCGTCCAGGTCCGCGCCGGCAAGGGAGGCGACGGGTGCGTGAGCTTCCGCCGGGAGAAGTACGTCCCCAAGGGCGGCCCCGACGGTGGCGACGGCGGCAAGGGCGGCGACGTCGTTCTCGTCGCCGACCCCGCGGTCGACACCCTCCTCGACTTCACCTACCGCCGCCACCTCGTCGCAGCGAAGGGGCGCCCCGGCGGCAGCAGCAACAAGACGGGCGCGAGCGCCGACGACCTCGTCGTGCCCACGCCCGTCGGCACCCTCATCTACGACGCCGCCACCGAGCTGCTGCTCCGCGACCTCGACGCGCCGGGCCAGCGCGTCTGCGTCGCCCGCGGCGGCAAGGGCGGGCGCGGCAACAAGCGCTTCGCCTCGGCGACCAACCGCGTCCCACGCGAGGCCGAGCAGGGCGCACCGGGCCAGGAGCGGACCCTCCGCCTCGAGCTGAAGCTGCTCGCCGACGTCGGGCTCGTGGGCCTGCCCAACGCCGGCAAGTCCACCCTCATCTCCCGCCTCTCGCACGCCCGGCCCAAGGTCGCGAGCTACCCGTTCACCACCCGCGAGCCGTGCCTGGGCATCGTCGAGATCGGCGACTGGCGGCGCATCCTCGTCGCCGACATCCCAGGCCTCATCGAGGGCGCCCACGAGGGCCACGGGCTCGGCAT
>CBFDBL010000116.1:0-11992 GCA_965603035.1 uncultured bacterium | reverse complement strand
TCGCCGAGATCGGCCAGATGACCCGCGCCGGCGCCGTGGCGTTCAGCGACGACGGCGACTGCGTGCGCAACGCGCGCCTGATGCGCGCCGCGCTCCAGTACGCCTCGATGTTCGACAAGCCCATCATCGACCACTGCGAGGACGCCGACCTCATGGGCAGCGGCTGCATGCACGCCGGCCTGTGGTCGGTGAAGCTCGGCCTCGCCGGCATCCCCGCCGCCGCCGAGGAGACCATGGTCGCTCGCGATCTCACCCTCGCCGAGGCCGCCGGCGGACGGCTCCACATCGCACACGTCTCGACCGCGGGCGCCATCGATCTGGTCCGCAGGGCCAAGGCGCGCGGAGTCCCCGTCACCTGCGAGGCCACCGTCCACCACCTCACACTCACCGACGAGTGGGTCGCCTCGTTCGACCCCGTCTACAAGATGAACCCGCCCCTGCGCAGCGGCGGCGACGTCGAGGCCCTCCGCGACGCGCTCGCCGACCGCACGATCGACGCCATCGTCACCGACCACGCCCCGCACGCGCCCGAGGAGAAGGACGTCGAGTTCCCGCGCGCGCCCTTCGGCGTCATCGGCCTCGAGAGCGCCATCCCCGTGCTCGTCACCCAGCTCATCGGGCCAGGCGTCCTGAGCTGGCCACGGGCCGTCGAGGCCATGACCCGCGCACCCGCGCGCATCCTCGGCCTCGAGGCAGGCACCCTCGAGCCAGGCCGCGCCGCCGACATCACGGTCATCGACCCCGAGGCCGAGTGGACCCTCGACGCGGCCGCCTTCGCGAGCAAGAGCCGCAACTGCCCCTTCCACGGCTGGAAGGTGCGGGGCCGAGCCCTCCTCACCATCGTCGGCGGCCAGATCAAGCACGACGCACGCCCCGAGGCGTAAGCCATCCCCGAGAGAACGGCAGAGCGAGGCGGAAAACAAGCCCGATGAAGCGATCCAGCCGGCGTGATTTCCTCAGAGGCCTCGCCGCGGCCGCAGGCGCCCTCGCGCTCGCGGACCAGGCGGCCGCCGCGCCAGGGCGCAAGCCCAACATCCTGCTCATCGTCGCCGACGACCTCGGCTGGGCCGACGTCGGCTACCACGGCTCGAAGATCGAGACGCCCCACCTCGACCGCCTCGCGAAGACCGGCATCCGACTCGAGCAGCACTACGTCCACCCCATGTGCAGCCCCACCCGCGCCGCACTGCTCAGCGGACGCTACGCCAGCCGCTTCGGCTGCCTCGCCGCCACCAACAGCCGCGTCTTCCCGCCAGGGACAGTGACCCTGGCTTCCGCGCTCAAGAGCGTCGGCTACGAGACCTGCATCACCGGCAAGTGGCATCTCGGCTCGAAGCCCGACTGGGGACCCAACCACTACGGCTTCGACCACAGCCACGGCTCCCTCGCCGGCGGCGTCACCCCCTACACCCACCTCTACAAGAAGGGCCCGTACTCACGCACGTGGCACCGCAACGGCCAGCTCGTCGATGAAGAGGGCCACGTCACCGACCTCATCGCCCGCGAGGCCCTCCGCTGGATCGAGGGCCAGCGCGACAAGCCCTGGCTCCTCTACGTCCCCTTCACCGCCGTCCACGTGCCCATCGACGAGCCCGAGCGCTGGGTGAAACACTACGACGGGAAGATCGACGACCCGAGCTACAAGCTCTACGCCGCCGACGTCACCCACATGGACCACTGCATCGGCCAGATGCTCGACGCACTCGACCGCACCGGCCAGCGCGGCCGCACCCTCGTGATCTTCTTCTCCGACAACGGCTCCTTCCCCGGCTGGAGGCCCAGCGGCAAGTACCCAGGCACACACAGGCCCATGCCGACCCTCGGCAGCAACGCCCCGCTGCGCGGCGCCAAGTCCACCCTCTACGAGGGCGGCATCCGCGTGCCCGCCGTGGTGAGCTGGCCGGGCGTGCTGAAACCCAGGGCGATGCCCCACCCCATGCACTGCGCCGACTGGATGCCGACCCTCTGCGCCCTCGCCGGCTACGAGCAGGAGGAGGACCTGGCCTGGGATGGCATCGACGTCTGGCAGGTGCTCGAAGGCAGCACCGACAAGCCGGCACCGCGCAGCTTCTACTGGAAGTTCGTCCGCGGCCGCTTCGCCGTCCGCCGGGGCGACTGGAAGCTCATCGTCCAGCAGGGCAAGCCCGACGAGCTCTTCGACCTCGCGACCGACCCCTGCGAGAAAACGAACCTCGCCAGGCAGAACCCCGACCGCGTCGCCGAGCTCAAGGCCCTGCTCGCCGACGAGCAGAAGCGCGACACATGAGCGGCGCGGACCGCGAGGCCGAGCCACCCGCGGTCGCTGGCGATCGCCCACGTCGCTCCCACGCAGCGCCGCTGGACCAGGTGGAACGAATGGACAAGGGCATCGTCAACTTCCCCGCCGATGCGGACGGTGACGCTCTGCGCCGGCTCCAGAAGTCAGGCTCCGACCTCCGCAAGCCACATGACATCGACTTCTACCTCATCTTCGCACGCAAGGAGGGGGCGCAGGAGGCCGGGGCCGCGGCTCAGCAGGAGGGCTTCCGCGTCCAGGTGCGCCAACTCGACGATGGCGATGGCTGGGACTGCTGCTGCACCAAGTCCATGGTGCCTACCTACCCGGCCATCACGCGAACGGAAGACGACCTGGATGCCATCGCCAGGTCATCCGGCGGGCACGCCGACGGCTGGGGGACCTTCGAGGTCGAGTAACGGGAGACGCCGGCCCACGCTCTCGCAATCGCAAATCGGAAATCGCAAATGCATGTGATCGTGGACGGCTACAACGTGCTCTTCGCCATCGCGCGCTACGGCCGCGGGCGGCCCGTGGCCGAGGCGCTCGACGAGGCGCGCGCGCGCCTGCTCCCCCAGCTCGTCCGCTACGCCCAGCACACGGGTGACCGCGTGACCGTCGTCTTCGACAGCCGCCAGCCGGCCGGCGGCGCCAGCCATCGCGAGAGCGTCCGCGGCGTCCGCATCATCTACAGCCACCCGCCGCGGACCGCCGACGACGACATCCGCCAGATCGCCGAGGCCAGCTCCGCGCCCCAGCACGTCCGAGTCGTGACCTCCGACCGCGCGCTCCGCCACGCCTGCGCCCGCGCCGGCGCCGACGTCGTGGGAGCCAAGACCTTCCACCGACGGCTCTGCGACCTCCTGCGCCAGGCCGATGCCGACCGCCACGAGCACCAGCTCAAGCACGAGCCGCCCGACGCCGACGAGGTCCGCGAGTTCCTCGAGCTCTTCGGCGGCGACGAGCCGGACGACTAGCGGCCCCGGCCCACAGGCCGCGTGCCACCGAGGTGACCCCATGACGACGCCGCGCGCCAGACGCCTGACCGAGCTCGCGCTCTGGGCACTCGTCGCAGCGGCGATGGTTGTGCTGATGTATGAGTCGGTGAAGCCGGTGGATGCGGAGTCGCTGGCGGCGCGCAGCGACAAGGTGGCGCACGCGCTGGCCTACGGCGCCTTCGCCTGCATCGTGCTGGCGGCCGCGCGGGTGGGCTCGGGCTGGAGCGTGGGGCGGGCGGCGCTCGTCGCCTTCGCCTGGGCCACGGGCTACGGTGCCGTGGCGGAGATCATCCAGGCCTCCGTGGGTCGCGTGGCCGACGTGTGGGACGCGCTGGCGAACGCGCTGGGGGCCGGCATCGTCGCCCTCGCCTTCGTCCGCCTGGCGGTCTGGCGACGCCGCCGTGGGGGCGGCTAGCCGTCGCCCTTGGGCTCGCGGCTCGGCTGCTTGCCGTAGCCGCGGAGCCGGACGGCGCCCGCGAGCGAGACGGTGGCGAGCGCGAAGGCGTTGTTCTCGAGGCCGGGGCCCTCGACCATCGCCCGCAGCGTCAGGTAGTGGATGCCTCGGATCGCGCGATACCCGCCCCGGTGATTGTGCCCCTGGAACACCGCGATCACCTTGCCGGAGGCCTCGAGGATCCGGCGCACCTCCGGCGCGTTCTTCACCCCGTGAGCGCCGCCCTCGTCGTCCAGGCACTGGTGGACGAAGACGACGGCCTTCTCCTTCGTCCGCGCCAGCTCGGCGGCCAGCCACTTCTGCTCGGCGGGCGGGATGTAGGTCTGCGTCCAATTGAAGTTCCCGGCGGCGTAGGGCGAGAGGTCCTTCCTGTAGTTCGCGTCGAGCACGATGCAGCGCAGGGGGCCGCTGTCGAAGGCGTAGTGGGGGGCGGGCATGCCCGTGCCGGCGACGAACTGGTCCTTGGTGAACACGTCGAGGTCGTGGTTGCCAATGACGTGGTGGCGCGGCCCCTGGAACCGGCGGTAGATCGCCTGGATGTGCTTGAGGTCGGCGACCTTCTCGGCGGCGCCGCCGCGCTCGTCGGTGTAGTCGCCGAGGACGATGGCGAAGGCGGGCTTCGCCTGGTTCATGACGCGGACGAGCTCGGCGAGCTTGGCGGGCGAGTCGCGGTAGTGGCGGCTGCCGCGCGGAGCGCGGTCGGCGTAGTGGGCGTCGGCGAAGAGGCCGATGGACACGCTGTCGCTGCCCGCGGCCAGGGCGGGCGCGCCCAGCAGCGCGGCGCCCGCGACGAGGAACTCGCGGCGGGTGACCAGGCCACGCGGTGGGACAGAGGTTGGCATGGCGCTCCTCACGTCTTGTCGTCGAGCTTGAAGCCCTTGGGCACGGGCTTGCACTCGTAGTCGAGGATGGCCCAGTGCTCGCCGCATTCGCACGCGGCGAGGCCGCGGTCGGGCGTGAACTTGGCGATCTGGCGGCTGCACGCGGGGCAGATGAGCGGGGTGCGCACCACATCGGTGCCGCGCTTCATCTTCACACCCGCCTCCCCCGCCGCCTCCTTCTTCGCGTCAAACAGCCTGCTCAGCAGACCGAGAATCATCTGTCGGCCTCCATTAGCGCCTCTCAGCGGTTCAGTAGACGGGAACCCCTGTCCGTTCGCCCACCCAGTCCAGGAACTCCTTGAAGACCGGGCACTCCAGCAGGCCCGCTTGCCCTGAGTAGAAGAGATCCGCTTCCATGTCCTGGACCCGCCGCAGCACGCCGGGCGCATCCCTCGTTCCCTTGTAGGCGGGGTAGAGGCCATGAACGACCGTCTTCGGTGGGTGCGCTTGATCCTGGTTCTCGACGGGATGGCGCCATCTATCGGGGTTGGCCTCCTGGTTGATCTGCTCCAGGAGGGAGCGCCACGCGGCCAGGAGGAGCATCTCCAGATCGTACTTCATGGCGGTGGCGTGGAACCGTGCCATCATCTGGCGCAGGTCGCGAGTCCGAACACGGTAGATGTCGCGCAGCGCTCCTCTGACGAGTGTGGTAAGACGACTGGCCAGTTCCGCGAGGCTCGCGTGGGCGTTAGGGGTCGTGGCATAGGGCTCATTGGGGTACAAGTCTGGGAGCGCGACCGCGCAGTCGTCATGGCTCTCAACGAGGTTCGCGGCCGCCTTCGTCGCGAACTTGCGGAAGAACGCGTCTTTGTTCCCGAGCACGACGAAGCGCAGCCCATGTCCGCGACGACGCAGCTCATCCAGGTAACCTCTCAGGAACGCCTTGAGAGCGAGCTTGTCGGCCTGTCCCTCAACGTAGATGAAGACCCTCACGCACCGGCCTCCAGCTCGCCCGTGCGGTGCAGCTCGCCGAGATTCTCTCCTTCGACGCTCTCCAGCAGCACCTTGAGCATGCGCCGCGACGACGGGCGGTGCCACCTGGCTTGGTTGTCCTCTCGCACCATGACTGCCACGTCGTCGAGGTCGAAGCAGTTCAGGAGATCCGGGCTATGTGTGGTCACCAGCACCTGCGTCTGTTCGGCGGCGGCTTTGAGCAGGTCGGCCACGATCGGCAGCAGCCCTGGGTGCAGCCCCACCTCCGGCTCATCGATGACCACCAACGGAGGTGGCTGAGGGTTGTTGAGGACAACCGCCAGGCACAGGAAGCGCAACAGACCGTCCGACAGGTCGAAGGCATCAAGAGGACGGCTCAGGCCCCTCTCGTGCCAACGGATGGCGACTTTCCCCTTCGTGCCCGGCACGGCCTCGGCAGTGATCTCCTCGAAAGCGTCCTGGTACGCACTCCCCAGCCAGTCCCGAAGGCTCTGTGCGGCGGCCCTGTACTCGTGCCTCGAGAGGATCTCGTGCAGTACCGTGGCCAGGTTCTCTCCTCTGGGCAGGAGCGTAGTCATGGGCTCCACGTCGCTCGGCAGCGTGCGGATCGGCGAGTACTGATCCACCCAGAACCCGGGGTAGAAGGCCCACGACGTGAAGAACATGCGTAGCGCCGAGACCTGGAGGAACCTCTGCGGATAGCGCACTTGGGCAAGGAGCAGTGAAGGCCCTTCAGCCGCAGCCTCGAAGATGCCTTTCAAGGCACCCTCCGTGGGTTTTTCTGAGGGAGCTCCCTCCCCATCCAGCTCCGAGAAGAGGTCCGGCCCCTCCGCCAGATGCTCGCTGAAGTCGATGAACTTGCGTGTGTGGAAATCGAACACTCGGCCGACGCCGTCGCGGTACTCCAGGAAGTTGAAGGGCACGGCGTACCCGGCGCTCGGGTGTCGGTACCGGAGTGCCTCGTACTGCGGCACCGCCCCGTAGTGCCCGGGGACCGCCGACAGGAACGCTTCGTAGACCAGTTCCCTGTCCTCGTCGATCGGTAGGGATGCCCAGATAGGGTTCGTCACGGGCTTGGTGAAGGTGATGCGCCATCCGAGTCCCGCAACGCCCAGACCGGCCGTAAGGACCGAGTACATCCCGCCCCGCTCCCTGAGCACTGCGTTGATGGGACGGTCCGCGGCTTGGCACACGAAGCGCAGCAGGTCCTCCAGCGTGCTCTTGCCGGTCGCATTGGCCCCGATCACCACAGTGAGAGGCCCGAGGTCCGCCTTGAAGTCGTGGAGGAGTCGGTATCCCTCGATCTCGATGCTCTTGATCATCGTACTCTCTCCATCCCGCACGAGGCGGTCGCCGCAACGCGATGGTGATTCTACGCTGCGCTCAGGGCGCAGTCAAGCGACCGCAAGACCTCACACAAGGCACATGCCAGCTGCCCGCCGGAACGGCGGGCCGCCGGGAGAAGGCAGAGGGGGCCGCGCGGCGCGGGCTCAGCGCCGCCGACGCCGCGCAACGAGCACGCCGACGCCGCCGGCGAGCAGCGCCAGGCTGCACGGCTCGGGCACCAGCTCGCCCATCTTCGCCACCACCGAGAAGCTGTTCCACGTCCCACCGTCCCACTCGGGGTACCAGTCCACCAGCAGCAGCTCCCACTCGCCCTGCGGGACCTCGCCCCAGAAGGCGTTGGTGACAAAGGTCCAGTCGAGGTCGTCGAACGAGTCGGCCGGGTTCTCGCTCATGAGCCGGCTCACGGTCGCGTTGGGCGAGATGAGGTAGGCCTCGAGATCCCCACGCCAGGTGTGCGCGACGTCGAGGTGGACCTCCAGCTCCTCGAGTGGCACGGTGCCGTCGAGCTGGAAGGTCTGCGCAAGCACGATCGGCCAAACCGCATCGCCGGGGATCGCCTGGCCGACGGGGATGACGCCGGTCGTCTCGATCAGCAGGGGCGTGACATAGGGCGCCGCCTGCGCGAGGAGGGTGAAGGCGTCGGCGTCCACGAGGCCGAAGCCGTAGTTCTCGTTGAAGTGGAAGCCCGCGGCGTTGGTCTGCCAGTCGGGGTCGGCGGGGTCCACCATGGCGCAAGTGCGGGCCAGGATGTGCTTGGCGAGCCGCTCGTCCATGTCGGGGCGAAGCTGCCTGCCGAGGGCCAGCACCCCGGCCGCGAGCGGCGCCGCGGCCGACGTGCCGCCGAAGAACGACGTGTAGTCGCCGCTCGAGTACCCCGATGTGCCCACGCGGTCCGTCGTCGTGATGCCGAAGGTGCCGCTGTCGTTCGACGGGGTGGTGCAGAAGACGTTGGCGCCCCAGTTGCTGTAGTAGGAGTACCTCCCGTCGTAGCTGAGCGCCGCCACGCAGATCGACTCCTGGGCGTGCTGGAGATCCTTCTTGTTCGCGTCGCCATCCGCCGCCCAGTCCACGTCGGGCGTGAGGTACCCATCGCCGTCCACGTCAAAGTAGCGGCCGTGGTCGTCGCGCTCGTTGCCGGCGGCCACGGTGTGGAGGGTGCCGTAGCTCGCCGAGGTCCGCAACGCGGCGACCTCGTTCGGGGTGGAGACGTAGGGCACCGAGATGCTGTAGCTGTGGTTCTTGATATCGATGTCCGTGTTCCCGCCGCTCGAATGGTAGAGCGTGGCGTCGCTGAACATCTGGGTAGTCTGGAGGTCGAAGTCGATGCGCAGGCCCGCCAGGCCGGCCTCGGGCGCCGCGCCCGTCACGCCCAGCGCGTTGCCGCCCCGGGCCGCCGCCACCCCCGCCACCGCCGTGCCGTGCCGGTCGCCGCTCGACACGGGGCTGGGATCCGCGTCGTCCTCGCCGAAGTCCCAGCTATCGGCCGCCACGTAGTTCGGGCTCAGGTCCGGGTGTGCGTGCTGGAGCCCGTCGTCCACGATCCCGATCGTCACGCCCGCGCCCGTGACGCCCCGGCTCCACGGGCCCGCCGCGTTCACGTCCGGCGCCCCGGCCGCGTTCTCGAGGTGCCATTGCTGCGGGTAGAGCGGGTCGTTGGGCGCGAAGTACCGCACATACTGCGTCGGCTGCCAGTCGGGCGCCATCTCGATCAAGCCGCCGATGGGCCTGCCCCCCTCGATGACGCCTGCGTCGACCCCAAGGGCCCATGCCAGGGCGCAGGCCAGCGCCAGGCAGATCGCGACACGCACTGTCTTCGCCGGCATGCTCGTCCTCTTCCCAGCCCAGCAGGGCGCGGCTGGCTCGCCAGCCGCCGAAGGCGATTCTGTTTCACGCCGCAGACCCGATAACGTGCAAATCCCATGCCGCCCCCCTCCCCCTGGCGGAAACGCCGTATCCCGTTGCGATGGAGTGAGTTACAACGACCGCCTGCCGCACATTCGCCGCCCTCCCCCCGGCTCCGTGTCAGCAAATGGCGACACGGTGTCCACCCCGGCAGGCCCCACGCGGCCGTGGGGCATCGGGGCAGGGCGTGGCAGCGGGCGCGCGGGCGGCTAGGCCCCGTCGAGCTTGAAGTCGGGCGGGATCGGCTTGGGCTCGTAGTTGAGGATGGCGAAGCTCTTGCCGCACTGGCAGGTGGCGATGCCCTGGTCGGGCGTGACCCTGGCGATCTCGCGACTGCACGCGGGGCAGCGCAGCGGCGTGTGGACCACGTCGGTCCCCGGCTTCATCTTCACGCCGGGCCGCCCGGCCGCCTTCTTCTTCCCGAAGAGCCTGCCCAGAAAGCCCAACGTCGCCATGGCCCTGGCCTCCTTGCGCTGCGCTCGGCTGCTCCCTCGGCGCCCATTGTAGGCGCGGGCGCGCGCGGGAGACGGGTCGTCGGCGCTGCGCGCGCGGCTACTTCCGGCCCTTCCTGCTCTTCTTGCCCTTCTTCGCCGCCGTGCCGCGGCGGCCGAGGATCTCGAAGGGCAGGCCGCGGATCTTCGCGGCGTTCTGACACCAGCGCTGGTCGAAGCCCCGCGCCTTGATCGACCGAATCTCCGGCGAGAAGAGACTCGTCGCGCTCTGACGCTCCACGATGTCGATGTTCCCCTTGTAGAGCGCCACCCGGTAGACGCCGTTGACCGCGTCCTGGGTCGACGCGATGTAGGCGTCGAGCGAGCGGTGCAGCGGGTGGTACCACTCGCCGTGGTACGTCATGTACGCCCACTTCGCGTCGATCATCTTCTTGAACTGCACTTCTTCCTTGGTGAGACACTGCTGCTCGAGGTCGCGGTGGAGCTTGAGGATGATGTGGGCGGCGGGGGCCTCGTAGATCTCGCGGCTCTTGAGATCCATGATGCCGTCCTCGAACATGTCGATCTTGCCCACGCCGTTGCGGCCGGCGATCGCATTGAGCTTCGGGATCAGCCTGCCGAGCGCCATGGCGCGGCCGTTGAGCCGCGTCGGGATCCCGCCCTCGAACTCGATCTTCACGATCTCGGGCTTGTCGGGCGCCAGGCGCGGCGGCACCAGCCACATCCAGATGTCGTCGGGCAGCGGCTGGTTCAGGTCGATCGCCCCGCTCGCTATCGAGCGGCACCACATCGTTTTGTCGTCGCCGCCGGTGATCGTCTCGGTCACCGGCACGTCCCAGTGGCGGCACAGCTCCTCTTCCTCGAGGCGGGTGAGGTCGAAGTCGCGCACCGGCACCAGGATGGTGATGTCGGGCGCGAAGAGCTTGAAGACGTTGTGCATGCGGTACTGGTCGTTGCCCTTGCCGCTCGAGCCCTCGAGCACGGCGTCGCAGCCGAGCGCCGTCGCCTTCTCGACCACGATCCGCGCGATGAGCTGACGCGTCATCGACGTCGAGACCGGGTAGCCGTTGTAGTCGGAGTTCGCCCAGATGGCCTTCCTGAGCCACTGCTCGGTGAACTCCTCGGTGGCGTCGATCTCGATGGGCTTGATCTTGAGGAGCCGGGCCTTGCGGCGGCCCTCGCGGATCTCCTCGGCCCCCTGGCCCACGTCGCACGTGATCGCGACGATCGCCTCGGCCTTGTAGACCCGCCGCAGCAGTTCGACGCTCAGCGACGAGTCGAGCCCGCCCGAGTAGGCGAGCGCCGCCTTCCGCACCGGCGGCACCGGCGTCTCCTCGAGCTTCCGCAGGATGTCCTCGATCGCCATCGCTTCTCCTCCGTCCACAGCGGCCCGCTGTGCCCTTCTCTCTCACGGTCCTTCGCACACGAGACCCGGATCACCCCAGGAGTGCGCCCACCGCCCGCTCGAAGCGCTCGCGCCGGGCGGCTGCCGCCCGCCCGATCTCCGCGATCGCCGAGCCCGCCACATCGAGCCGCAGCGTCGCAGGCCCGCCGGCGTGGGTGCGCCTCGCGATCGCCTCGCGCGGGTCCATCGACGTCAACTCGTCCAGCGACGCGCCCACCTGCTTGTAGGCGTCGCGGAACGCCATCCCCTCCTCGACCACCAGACGCAGCGCCTCGTCCGTGGCGAACACCTCGGGCGTGAAGGCCCCGACCAGCCGCTCCACATCCACCTCCAGGTGCTGGAACGTCTGGTCCATGACCCGCACGCACGCCGTCACCAGCCGCAGGCCCAGCAGGAAGGGCCGCTTCGTCTCCTGGAGGTCGCGGTTATAGCCGCTCGGCAGGCCCTTGAGGATGCCGACGATCTGCTGCTGGCACGCGACGACGGTGCTCGCCTTCGCCCGGATCAGCTCCAGCCCGCAGGGATTGCGCTTCTGCGGCATGATGCTCGAGCCCGTGCACAGCTCCTTCGGGATGCGGAAGTAGCCGAACTCCGGCAGCGAGAAGTTGATGAGGTCCTGCGCCAGCCGGCTCAGGTCGATGGCGATCTGCACGCCAGCCCCGAGGATGATCGACTCGATCTTCCCCCGGCTGTTGTTCGCGTAGAGCACGTTGTTCTGAAGCTTCGCGAAGCCGAGCAGCTCGGCGGTGAGCTCGCGGTCGATGGGCAGCGGCACGCCGTAGCTGGCGGCGGAGCCGAGGGGGCACTGGTCGTTGAGCTCGTAGGCCGTCTCGAGCAGCCGCAGGTCGTCGAGCAGCGACTCCAGCCACGCGCCCGCCCAGAGCCCCACGCTCGAAGGCATGGCGATCTGGGTGTGCGTCCGACCCACCATCGGCAGGTCGGCGTGCGCCTCGGCGAAGTCGCGAAGGGTCGCGGCGAGGCCCAGGCAGGCGTCGAAGAGCTCGTGGAGCTGGGCCTTCGCATAGACACGGATCGCGGCGATCACCTGGTCGTTGCGCGAGCGGGCGGTATGGATCTTCTTGCCCAGATCCCCGAGCCGCTCGACCAGGCGGTTCTCGATGGCCGTATGACAGTCCTCGTCGGCCGCCGTGACGGTGAAGGCGCCCGAGCGGCCATCGGCGGCGACGGCCTTCAGCTCGGCGACGAGCTGGTCGGCCTCGTCGTCGGTCAGCACGCAGATCGAGGCGAGCATGCGGGCATGGGCCGCCGACGCGACGCAGTCGGCCTCGACCAGCTCGCGATCGAGCAGGGAGTCGTCGCCGGTGGGGAACGCCACCAGCTCGGC
>CBFDBL010000115.1:0-12124 GCA_965603035.1 uncultured bacterium | reverse complement strand
CACTCCATCCTCCCACATGCCCTTCTTCTACCCCGAGGCGAACCTGTTGAAGCTCGTGGAATCCGACCTCGCCGACGACGTGCGCGAGGCGATGCTGTGGCGCAACGCGCGTGAGCTGTTCGGGCTCGACGCGGGGCCGTAGGGCGGCGACTCCGCCAGGCAGGCAGAGCGGCTGCGCCGACGCTTGCGCTCCCGCGAGAAAGCGCGAGAATGTGTACTCAGACAAACCCACGTCTGCGACAGGGTCCTGTTCGGCTCGGGCACGTGGCTGCTCGACCCTGTTCCGAGACCGGCCGAGGCCGAGTTTGCGAGACTCCGCGATGACGACAAGCGACAGACTCTGGATGGGAACGCTGCGCTCGCGCTCGGCTTCCGGGGTGTGCGGACTCCTCGTGCTGGCGTGTCTCGCGCTGGCCACGAGCGCTCCGGCGGGTGCGACGTGGGAGGACGACACGGCGGATCGGCTCAAGCGCCTGCGGTTCGCCGGGCTGCCGTGGCAGAGCGACTGCTGGCTCTACCTGCCGAAGGGCTACGACAAGACGAAGCGGTACGGGCTGGTGGTCGTGCTGCATCCCGCGGGGCTGCGGGGCAGCCGGTTCGCGAAGATCTGGGGCGAGGCGGCCGACAGGACGGGCGAGTTCCTGGTCCTCGCCCCCGAGTGCCTCGACACGGGCAAGCGGCTCTGGCAGATGGGCGACGAGGCGCTCGTGGTCCGGACGGTCGGCAAGGCCCTCGAGCTCTTCCCGTGCCTCGACAACACGCGGGTGCTGCTCACGGGCTTCTCGCTGGGGGGGAACTACGCCTACCTGTTCGGGCTGCGCAACCCCGCGAAGTTCCGCGCCATCGCCGTGGCGAGCGGAGCGCTCAAGGCGCGGCCCGGCGCCCAGGCCGACGCGATCCTGCGGCGGGCGCGCCACCTGCCCGTCTACATCGTCCACGGCGCCCAGGACCCCCACGTGCCCGTGGCGCGCGCCCGCGCGTCCCGCGATCGTCTCGAGGCCATCGGCTACCAGGTCACCTACCACGAGCGTGTCCAGCTCGGCCACTTCTACGCGCCCGGCGAATCGGGCCGCATCTGGGAGTGGTTCAAGCAGGCCACCGCGAAACGGCTGGGAGCCCCGAAGCGCGGCGGCGCCGGAGAGTGACCGAGCGGGAGCCTGGGAGGCGCGGCGGCTGCCTCAATCGCCTGTTCCCCGGAAGCGTGACGTCTGCGGCTACGGCTTGCCCTTGAGAGCGGCGAGCAGCGTGCGCAGTGGGAGGGCGTTGAGGACGTCGCCGCGGCGCACCCATCCGCGGCGGGCGGTGGCGAGGCCGAAGCGCATCATCTGGAGCTGGTCGGGGGCGTGGGCGTCGGTGCCGAGGGCGAGCTTCACGCCGGCGTCGCGGGCCGCCCGGGCGTGCACGTCGTCGAGGTCGAGCCGCTCGTAGTATGCGTTGATCTCGAGCGCCGTGCCCGTCTCCGCGGCGGCGCGGACGATCCCCTCGAAGTCCACCGCGTAGGCATCGCGCTGGCCCAGCACGCGCCCCGTCGGATGCGCGATGGCATCGACGTGCGGGTGGCGCATGGCCGCCACGATGCGCCCGGTGATCCTGCCCTCGCTCTGCCCCATGCCCGTGTGGACCGACGCGATGACGAAGTCGAGCTCCGCCAGCACCTCGTCGGGCGTGTCGAGCGAGCCGTCGCCCAGGATGTCCACCTCGAGGCCGGCGAGGATGCGGAAGCCCTTCGTCGTCTTGTTGAGCGCGTCGATCTCCTCCCGCTGCTCGCGCACCCGGTCGGGGGTGAGGCCGCGGGCGATCTTCAGCGACTGCGAGTGGTCGGTGATACACAGATAGCGGTGGCCGAGCGCCCTGGCCGCGGCGGCCATCTGGGCGATGGACGCGCCGCCGTCGCTCCAGGTCGAGTGCACGTGGAGGTCGCCGCGGATGTCGGCGTCCTCGAGCAGCGCCGGCAGCGTGCCCTTCTGTGCGGCCTCGATCTCGCCGCGGTCCTCGCGCAGCTCGGGCGGCACCCAGCCCAGGCCGAGCGCCTCGTAGACCTCCCGCTCGGCCCTGCCGGCGATGCGCTCGTCGCCGCGGAAGAGGCCGTACTCGTTGAGCTTGAGCTTCCTGGCGATGGCCAGCTCGCGCAGGCGGACGTTGTGGGCCTTCGAGCCCGTGAAATACTGGGCGGCCGCGCCGAAGGAGTCGGGCGGCACGACGCGGCAGTCGATCTGGAGCCCGCCCTCGACGCGCACGCTGCCCTTGGTGTCGCCCGCGGCGAGCACGTCCCGGACCATGGGCAGGCCGGCAAACGCCTCGACGACCGCCTTCCCCGTGGTGGAGGCGACGAGGATGTCGATGTCGCCGATCGTCTCGCGGCGGCGCCGCAGCGAGCCGGCGGGCAGCACGTCCTCGACGCCTCGGATCTTCCGCAGAGCCGCGACGATCTGCTCGGCGATCGGGAGCGCGCGGCCGAGCGGCACGCGCTCCTGGCCCGCGCGGTAGGTGCGGATGCCCTTCTGGATGTTCTCGAGCTTCCTGGCGCCTAGGCCGGGCAGGTCGGCGAGCTGGCCAGCGTCGATCGCCTCGGCGAGCTTCGCCACGCTGTCGATGCCCGCTTCCTTGTAGACCAGGCCGGCCGTCTTCGGGCCGACGCCCGGCACGTGCATCATCGCGACGACGCCCTCGGGCACTTGCTCGACCAGCTCCTCGTAGCGCGTCATCGTGCCCGTCTCGAGGTACTCGTCGATCTTCCTGGCCGTCGAGGCCCCGATGCCCGGGAGCTTCTGGAGGCGGCCCGCCGCGGCCACGTCCGCGATGTCGTCCGTCAGGTCGCCGATCACGCGGCTCGCCTTGCGGTAGGAGTTGACCCGGAAGGCGTTGCCGCCGAGCAGCTCGAGCATGTCGGCGATCGTCTCGAACAGGTCGGCGATCTCGCGGTTCTTCATCGGCCTGCTCCTGTTCCTCGCTCGCCCCTCCGCTCCTGCGGGGGGACGGGACAGCAGCCGCTCTGCGGCTCCTCATGGGGACGCGCCCGCTCTTCGTGCCGCGGAGCGGCGACCCGTGCGTCCCCACGCGGAGCGTAGGGACGAGCGCCCTTGGCGATTCGTGCACCCAGCGCGGCGAAGACGACGGCGACGCCGACGAGCGAGAGAAAGAGGCCGATGCGGAACGCCTGCGGCTCGTAGACCAGGTGGACCTGCCGCTCGCCGTCGCGCAGCGTCACGCAGCGCACCAGGTGGTTCACCCGCGCGATCGGGCGGGGCTCGCCGTCCACGAAGGCCCGCCAGCCGGGGCACCAGGTGTCGGTCAGCACCAGGTCGCCGGCCTGCGGCGCGGTGACGCGGATGCGGACCTCGTTCGGCGCATACGCCTCGATCTCAGCGCCCGGCGCCTCGCCGGGCAGCAGCAGGGCCGGCTGTCCCGTCTCGCCCTCGGCCGGTCGCGCGAAGAACGCGCGCGGCGCGGCCTCCGTGTCCTCGTAGATGCGGGGCGGGCCGTCGAGCGCGAGGCGGAACTGCTCGCCGTCCAGCGGCACCGGCGAGACCACGAAGCGCGGGCTGAGCAGGTGGACCATCGGGTCGCGGTGCTCGTCGGCGCGATAGTCGATGAGCACACGGATGTCGGTGTTGCCGGTCACGGCCTGGCAATACTCGCGGATCCAGAAGGGGAACAGGGAGCTGCGACCGCGGATGTCGTAGAGGCGGTAGGGCATGGCGAGGTTGGGCGGGATGGAGTCGCCCTTGTAGCGGCGGGCGAACCAGTCGAGGCGCGGGTGCTCGGCGTCGAGCGGCGGCGAGACGCCCGAGATGCGGAAGAAACCCGGCTGGCCGCGAAGCCAGTCGGTGGCCTCGGTGCGCGGGGCGATCCAGCCACTGGGCACGAAGGGGTTGTAGAGCCGCGCCTGGGCGAGCAGATCGACGGCGGCGAAGGCCACGAGGGCCACGGCCCACCGACGCGCCCCCAGCCGCTGCCCGAAGCGCACCAGCGCCCACGCCGCCGCCAGCAGGGCCAGCGCCGGCCACACGCCCTTGTAGAACGCCAGGATCCCCAGAGGCGAGCGCTCCTGCCACGACTCGAGCCAGGCCGGCAGCATGCGCGTCGTCGAGACGTAGCTGCTGAGCATCACCGTGGTGGTCACGGCCACGGCAGCGGCAAAGCCTACCGCGCGCGCGAGCAGCCGGCGCTGCCGGCGGTCCGCCGCGAGCAGCGCGTCCAGGCCGAAGCCCGCCAGCACCGCCGCCGAGACGCTGTAGACCACCACCTGCCGCTTCGCGTGCAGACCGCCGAAGCCCGGCAGGACCGCCAGCACCACCCGCTCGAGCCCCAGCCCCAGCAAGACCAGGAACAGCACGTTGCCGAAGCTCAACACCACGTGCGCCGCGGCCCGCGCGTCGCGCCAGCACCGCGCGCCGCCGTAGAGGGCCAGGGCCAGCGGCAGAATGCCGAGGTAGCCGCCGTGGCGGAACAGGAAGCCGGTGATGCCCAACTGATGGTAGAACTGGTCGTGCCAGGCCGGGTGGCCGAACAGGTTGGGGACGACGTAGGTCACGAGCTCGGCGAAGGGCAGGTGGTTCGCGCCGATGTAGCGGCCGGGTGCCCGGTAGGTCATCGCGGCGAGCTCGAGGGTGGGCAGGAGCTGTGCCGAGGCCAGCAGCAGCGCGAGCGCGAAGGCGAAGGCCAGCCGCAGCAGACCCCGCACCGCGGCGACGCGGTCGCCTCGCGCCCAGTGGACGGCGGCGATCTGCCAAAGGGCGTAGAAGCCCATCATCGCGAGGAAGTAGAGCGCGAGCTGGAGCAGGCCGCCGAGGATGGTGAACGACATCAGCACGGCGGCGCCGACGAAGGGCAGGGTCCGTCCGCGGCGGACGCCGACGTCGAGGCACAGCAGGCACAGCGGCGCCCAGCAGAAGGTGCCGATCCACGAGAGGTACTCGAGCCACACCGTGAACGTGCCGCACAGCATCAGCGTCGCGCCCGACAGCACGGCGGCGGGACGCGAGCAGCCGTAGTGGCGGACCAGCGCGTACATCGACCAGCCCGCGACCAGGAGCTGGGCGAGCATGATCGTGCCCCACGCGATGGGGAAGGGCAGGACCAGGGCGATGAGGCCGAAGGGGTCGAAGGGCAGGCTCACGCTGTCGGCGAGCAGCGGGGTGCCGCACAGGATGTAGGGGTTCCAGAGCGGGACGATGCCCCGCTTGAGCATGGCGGCGGAGAGCTCGCGGATCGGGTAGATGTACATCTGGGGGTCGTCGAGCTCGGCGTTCTGGGCGACGAGTCCCGCGTGGTCGCGCCACCAGGGCTCGAAGCGGACGAGCGCGAAGTCGGCGTTGAGCGGGATCCTGCCCTGGAGCAGGAAGGGCGCCATGAGCGCGCAGGCCAGCAGCGCGAGCACGGCGAGCGACAGCGCGTCGCCTCGGGTGAGCCGTCGCGTGCGGGTTGCTGATTGTGTCATCGTGCCAGTCTCAAGCCGAGGCCGACGGCGTAGGTGTGGGCCTCGGCGAACTCGCGGTGCGTCGGCGGACGGGCGATGCGCTCGCACTCGTGCGCGCGGTGGCAGGGGCGGTACTGCGCCATCACGTTCACGTAGGTGTGGGGCGACAGGGCGTGGAGGAAGGCGAGGATGGTGCGGCTGCCGGCGAGGCCGTTGGGCAGCACGAGGTGTCGGACGAGCAGGCCGCGGGTCGCGATGCCGCCCTCGATCGCCAGGTCGCCGACCTGACGGTGCATCTCGCGGAGGGCGGCGAACATCACGTCGGGGTAGTCGGGCGCGTCGCTCAGCTCGCCGGCGACGTCGGGGTGGGCGTACTTGGCGTCGGGCATGTAGATCTCGATGAAGCCGTCGAGGGCTTGAAGGGTCTCGAGCGACTCGTAGCCGCCGCAGTTGTAGACGATGGGCACGCGCAGGCCCTGGTCGCGGGCGATGGCGATGGCCTGCATGAGCTGCGGCGTGACGTGGGTCGGCGTGACGAAGTTGACGTTGCGGCAGCCCATGTGCTCGAGGCGGAGCATCGCGCGGGCGATGGCGTCGGGGGCCATGGGCTCGCCGTTGCGGTGGTGGCTGATATCGAAGTTCTGGCAGAAGATGCAGCCGAGGTTGCAGCCGGCGAAGAAGATGGTGCCCGAGCCGCCGCGGCCGACGAGCGGGGCCTCCTCGCCGAAGTGGGGCCCCGCCGACGCCACGAGCGCCTGGGCACCGACTCCGCAGAAGCCGGTCTCGCCGTCCACGCGGTCCACGCCGCAGCGCCGCGGGCAGATCTCGCAGTGGGCGAGCGACGCGTAGAGGGCGTCGGCGCGCTCGCGGGCGTCAGGGGGCAGGGACATGGGGCTCGCTCCCGGGCCGCGCGGCGTGGATGATGAACAGCTCGTTCTCGTAGGCGACGGGCAGTCGGCTGGCAGCGGCGGTGCCGAGCTTCTTCGAGACGAAGTAGTCGATGCCATAGCGCTGCGCGAGGTCGCGGCGCCACGCGTCGTCGGCCCTATAGTAGCGCCGCTGGAGGTCGCTCGCCAGCGCGCGGTAGGCGGCCTGCGGCGGGCGGCGATCGACGTAGTCCTCGATGCGGGGTCCGAAGGCGCGGAGCCGCTCGATGCCCTCGGCACAGACGGCGTGGTCCGAGGCGTAGCACCACCCCGTGTAGAGCCACTCGCGGAGGAAGCCGAAGCAGGGCCGCCGCGCGCAGTCGCGCCAGCCGTAGCCCATGCCAGGATGGCGGATGACGGGGTCGACCAGGAAGAGGGCATCGGGTCTCGTGTGCTCCCGCGCCCAGCGCTGCGCGGCCAGGTAGCTGCGGCACCACCGGAGGCCCGTCGGGTCCAGGCGCGTCCGCTGCCCGTACCACACCGCCGCGGCCAGGAGGCCCGCCGCCGCGGCGACCACCACCGCGCGCCGCCCGAGGCGCCGGTGTGCGAGCATCGCGAGGATGACGACGGCTGCGCCAATCAGCACGGGCAGCCGCGTGAGGCCGCCGAGGCCGGTGCAGGCCGCCAGCGTCCCGCGGCTAAGCAGGCCCGTCGCCGCGTAGGCGATCAGCGCCAGGGCGGCGACGGCGGCGGGCACGATCACAAGCAGGCCCGCCAGCGCCAGCGGGAGCCCCGGCGCGCAGACGAACGGCGAGACGAGCAGAAGCACGGCCACCACCCGCCGCCAGCTCGCACCCGCTTCGACCTCGCGCCATAGCCCGGCCACGGCGTAGACCAGGCCGACGGTGAGCACGAGGTCGTTGGAGCGATGCAGGGCCAGCTTGATGAGCGTGGTGCTCACGGGCACGACCGAGGCCAGGAGGCCGATGACGACCAGCACGAGCATGGCCGCCATGCCCGCCGCCGCCCGCTGGTCGATGACACGCTCGCGGACGGTGCGCCTCAGGGCGTAGCCGACGAGGATGAGGAATGAGAGGAAGGGCAGGAAGACGGCGTGGTGGTTGAAGGTCAGGAGGCCGGCGTCGATGGGATACCAGTGGCCGCTGTTCAGCCGCGTCAGGTCGACCCAGAGCTTCTTCGGGAAGGGCTCGCCCACCGCCTGTCCGGAGCCGACGACGGCGGCGATCCAGATGCCCGCGACGACGAGGAAGACGGCCGCGCCCATCAGCGTGCGACGCTGGCGCAAGAGGCGGGGCGCGATGGCAAACGTGGCGGCCACGAAGACCATGCCCATCAGGCCCATGGTGGGGTGGCTCAGCATCGCGCCCGCCAGCGCCAGGCCGCCGAGCACGGGGCGGCCCCGAAGCACCGCCACGATGGCGAGCAGGCGGAGGGCGTCCGCGATGTTGTAGTACTTCGCCCACAGGAAGGGCTGGGCGAAAGACGCGACGTTCATGTTCCGCGCCTCGCTGGCCCAGACCATGAGGATCACGAGCGTGGCGACAAACGGCGCGGCCTCGGGCCGCAGCGTGCGAACGAGCGCCGCCACGGCCAACGCCATGAGCACGATCTCGGCCGCCAGGAACGCGGGGTAGAGCCGCTCGGGCGGGACACCCAGGTGGCGGTAGGCGAGGACGTAGAGCCGCATGGGGGCAGACTTGTGGACGTTCTCGACCCCGCTCGGGAAGTCGCGGGCGAAGCGCTCGGGGTGGCAGGTCTTGTGGACGTAGGCCATCGGCGAGAAGCCGTAGGCGGCGTACTCCAGACGCAGGTCCGTCGCCCGCGTCCACCAGAGCCAGCCGCCGAACACCGCCAGCAGCGCGACCTGCACCGCCCAGGAGCGGCCGAGTCGGGTCAGCACGTTGGGGCCAGGTCGGTCCATGGGCCGGCTTCTCAGGACTCGGGCTCGGGCAAGGCGGCCTGCCGCACGTCGTGGATCACGATGTGGTCGTTGCGGTAGGCGACGGGCAGGTCGCTCGCAGCGATCGCGCCGCGGGGCCGCGAGACGAAGTAGTCGATCCGGTATTGGCGGGCGAGGTCGAGGCGCCAGCGGTCGTCGGCGGTGTAGTAGCGGCGGAGCAGGTCGCGGGAGAGCTCGGCGAAGCCTGCTCGCGGCGGCCTGTAGCCCAGGTAGTCGTCGACGTCGGCGCCGAGGGCTTCGAGCCGCTCGAGGCCCTCGCGGCAGGTGGCGAGGTCGGAGGTGTAGTTCCACCCCGTGAGCAGCCACTCGCGGGCACTGCCCCAGGAGCTGCGGCCGGCGTAGTCGCGCCAGCCGTAGCCCGTGACGGGGTAGCTGAGGACGGGGTCCACGAGGAACAGCGCATCCGTCGGCGTATTCCGACGCGCCCAGAGCTGGGCGCTCTTCAGGTCACGGCACAGCGCCCGCTGGTCGGCCGTCAGGCGCTGGGAGAGCGTCCAGTAGACGGCGCCCCCTGCGAAGGCGAGCAGCACGGCCAGGGGCACGAGGCCGAGCTTGCGAGCCTTCGGCACCGCGGCCGCCGCGGCCACGACGGCAAGGCCGACGACCACAGGCCATTGGCCGAGCCATCGCAGGCCCGTGTAAGCGCCCGCCGTCAGCGGGCCGAGCAGGTCCGTCGCCGCGTAGACCACCACCAGGGTCGCGCCGACGGCAGCGGGCACGATTGCCAGCAGGTGGCGCCGCGCCTCCAGCCGCCCCTGGCACAGCGGCAGCCAGACCGGGAGCGTCAGGGCCAACGCCAGCGCCAGGGGGAAGCCCGGCTCGACGTCGGGATGGGGCAGGAACGGCAGCACGAGCACCGCCGCGGCGACGACCCGCTGCCAGGGCGCGCCGGCTTCGACATCCCCCCACAGCCCAGCGACCGCGTAGATCAGGGCGAGCGTGACGACCAGGCCGTTGGCGCGGTGGAGCGCCAGCTTGGTCACCGCGGGGCTGACCTCGACGAGCGAGAAGACCAGCCCTACCAGCACGAGCCCCAGCGCCGCCGCCGCTCCCCACAGCACGCGACGGTCCCGCTCGGCGACGGGGCCCGCCCGGACGAGGTAGAAGCCGCCGAGCGCCGTCAGCGACAGGAAGGGCAGGAGCGCGACTCCGTGCTGGAAGGTCAGCAGGCCGTTGTGGATGGGGTACCAGTGGAAGGTGGCCAGGCGGGTGAGGTCGAACCACAGCTCGCGCGGCACCCGCTCGCCGCCAGTGCCCGTGCCGACGGCCAGCAGCGCCCACAGACCCGCGGGGATGAGGAAGGCCGCCGCTCCCGCGATGCCGCGTCGGCTCAGCAGTTCCCTCGGCTTCGCGGCGGCGCAGGCGGCGACGACGACGGCGCCCATGAGACCCATCGTCGGATGGCTCATTAGCGAGCCGGCCGCCAGCAGGCCCGCTGCGACGGGCCTGCCTGCCACCACCGCTGCGATGGCGAGCAGGGCGAGGGCGTCGGCGAAGTTGTGGTACTTCGCCCACAGGAATGGCTGGCGGTAGGCCCCGAAGTTCATGTTCCGCGCGTGGCTCGCCAGCACGAGCACGGCGACGAGCACGCCCACGATGGCGGGCGCCCGCGGCCGCAGCGCTCGGGTCAGGACGATGACCGCGAGGGCGATGACGACCATCTCGGCCGCCAGCACCACCGGCAGCATCCGCTCCGGCGCGACGCCGAGCAGGCGGTAGGCAAGGGGGTAGACGTGCATGGGGGCCGACTTGGCGAGGTTCTCGACCCCGCTGGGGAAGTCGCGGACGAACCACTCGGGGTGGCAGCGCTTGAGTGTGAAGGCCATGGGGCTGAAGCCGTAGGCCGCGTAGTGCAGGTGCAACTCCGATGCCCGCGCCCACCAGGCGAGCAGGCCGATGGCCAGGAGCAGGCCGCCGGCAGACACGGGCGAGCGGGAGAGCGCCTGGAGGCCAGCCGCGCGTGGTTCCCGCATCCGTGCCGTCTCCCGTCGTGACTCGCCGTTGCGTCCTGGGCAGGCCGCCGTGGCGATTGTAGCAGCGGCCCGCACCGTCGTCAACGGCGGGCGCCGGCCCTTCGGGATTGACACTCTGGCGCAGGACTGCTAGGGTGGCGGCGCCCGACCGATCGTGGAGGAACCGTTCGTTGTCCCACAGGGAACCCAGGACTCAGAGGAGCGCGGGGCCGTCTGAAGCCGGGGCTCCGGACACGGCGGCTCAGGCTGGGTTCCTCGATCTCCCGCTCCAGCGCCGGCTGCTGGCTGGCCGGCGGGCGCGGGTGGTGACGCTGGTCGTCGGGTGCGCGCTCATCGTCGGCTGGCAGGCGCTCTTCGCGCGGGCGCCGACCGCCCCGGACGAGCGCCACACGATGCGCGCCGCCACCGGCGTGCGCGACAACCAGCGCTTCGTCTACTTCTACCACTACCTCGGCCTTTTCCCCGTGGCCACGACGGCCGAGCGGCTCGTCTACAGCCGCGCGGGCGCCCGGCGGCTCCTCGAGGAGCGTCCCGAGACCCTGCTGACCGAGGTGGGCCACACCACCCGCTACGGTGAGCTCGGCGTCATCCTGCTCTATCTGCCGGCCGCCTGGCTGCGCGGCTCGCCGGAGGCACTGAGCCTGCGGCCGGCGAACGGCGGGGCCTGGGTGCTGGCGCTGCTCGCCGTGTTCGTGGCCTTCTGGTGGGCCGGGCACCCGATCCAGGGTGCCATCATCGTGGCGCTGGTCGGGTCGAACCCGTTCCAGCTCTACGAGGTGTATGGCCGCGAGAACGTATTCGGCTGGCCCGTCACGGCGATGCTGGTGCTGCTGGCGCTGAGCGTGCCGGTGCTGGGGCTGCGTCGGCCAGGGCGCGGCGCACCGTGGCTGGTGGCGGTGGCGGCTGGGCTGCTGGTGGGGACGGTGCGGCAGTTCCGGCCCGAGCCGACGGCGTTGGTGTTGTCGGTGGGGGCGTGCCTGCTGACGGCGCCGCGGCTGCGGTGGCGGAGCCGGCTGGGTGCGACGGCCGTGCTGGTTGCGGCGTTCGCCGCGGCGTCGTGGGGCTGGACGAGTTACTTCGTGGCGAAGTGCGGGCAGGCCGACGCGCGGGTGGCGGCCGTGGGCGGCGACCCCTTCCCCCTGGCTCGGGACGTCTACCATCGGGTGTGGCACAACGTCTGGTGCGGGCTCGGCGACTTCGACGAGACCCACGGCTACGAGTGGAACGACAGCTACGCCTACGCGTATGCCCGGCGCGTGCTCGGCGAGCGCTACGGCCTGTCCGTGCCCAGGTGGCACGGCCGGGTGCGCGCCCACCTCAACGAGTTCTGGGACACAGGGCGGAAGTACTACAAGACGCCGCAGGAGGCGCCCCACTACTACGACGTGCTGCGGGAGAAGGTGCTGGGCGACGTCGCGCGCGACCCGCTGTGGTACCTGGGCATCCTGGCGCGGCGGACCTGGCGGACGCTCAGCGAGACGTCGCCGGTGCAACTCGCGCTGGGGCGGCGGCACCTGGGGCTGCCGATGCACGGGCTCGTCGCGGTGGTGGTCCTGGGCTTGCTGGTCTGGGCGAGGGCGTGGCCGTGGGTGAAGGTGGTGGCCTTCTCGCTGCCCCTGTCGCTGCCCGCGGTGGCGGTGTACTCTGGGGGAGGACAGTGCCTCTACTCGTGCTACCACCTGCTCGCGGCGGCGCTGATGCTCGCGGTGGCCGTGGAGGGGCTCCTGTGGTACGCCAGAGGACGGGAGGGGAGGGCGACGCTCAGCCCGAGCGAGGGAAGAGCGCCCGAAAGCGAGGCTGGTAGCTGCGAATGAAGACGACGGCGGCGGGGCGACAGGGGCATCATGGGTTTGACTTTGCGCCTTGCCTCTGCTATAGTCAAGCC
>CBFDBL010000114.1:0-12355 GCA_965603035.1 uncultured bacterium | reverse complement strand
CGGGCAGACCGCGGCGCTCTAGGCCATGGTCTGCGTCGCGTGCGCCGTGCCGTTCGTCGTCCTGCTGGTCGCGGTGCTGGCGCGCCGCGCCGTGCGCTGGGCTCTGGCTCGCTAGGCAAGCATGGCTGACACCCTCTGGCAGCTCGACGGCGTGACGCTGGGCGCCGGGCCCGCGCGTCTCGACGACGTGACGGTCGCGATCGCGCCTGGCGCGACGGCCGTCCTGGGCGCCTCGGGCGCCGGCAAGACGTCGCTGCTGAACCTGCTGGTCGGCTACGAGCGGCCCGACCGCGGCGCCGCCATCGCCTGCCTGCCCGCGGGCGGGCACGCGCTGCCCGTCTACTGGGTGCCGCAGACCGCCGGCCTGTGGCCGCACCTGACGGTCCGGGAGCACATCGAGGCGGTGGTGCCGCGCGGGTCTGGCGCGGATGCCGGGCTGGCGCTGCTCGAGGCGCTCGACGTCGCGTCGCGGGCCGACGCGCGGCCCGACGAGCTGAGCGAGGGCGAGCGCTCGCGGGTCGCCGTGGCCAGGGCGCTGGCCGCCGACGCGGCCGTGCTCGTCATGGACGAGCCCTTCGCCAGCGTGGACGTGGCCCGCGTGGCCCGCTACTGGCGCGTGGTCCGCGAGCGCCTGTCCGCGGCAGGCGCCTCGCTGGTGTTCGCCACCCACAAGCCCGAGGCCGTGCTCGCCGAGGCCGAGCGCGTCGTCTGCCTCCGCGAGGGCAGGCTCATCTACCAGGGCACCGTCGCCGACCTCTACTGGCGGCCCCGCTCGCCCGACGAGGCCGCCTGCCTCGGCGAGAGCAACTGGCTGACCCCCGACGAGGCCCGCACCTGGCTCGGCCGCGACGGCGAGGCGCCCTGCTGCCTGCGGCCCGAGCAGCTCACCATCGCGCCGGCGCCCGACGGGCCCTTCGTCGTGCGTGCCAGCCGGTTCAAGGGCTCGGTCGCCGAGGTCGAGCTGCTCGACGAGCGCTCGGGCCTTCGCCGCCGCTTCGTGCACAGGCCCGCCTCCGACGGTCTGGCCGAGGGCGCGCGGGTCGTGCTGCGCGTGCTCGCCTGCCTGCTGCTCGTCGCGGCGCTCGGGTGCCTGGGCTCCGGCGACCCGGCGCTGGAGTTCCGCGAGGTCCGCTACTGGCAGCCTCCTCCGCAAGGCGCGACGCTGCCGGCGCCGCGCGCGCTCGCCGTCGGCCGCGGCGACGAGGTGCTCGCGCTCGACACCGGCGGGCGGGTGCTCGTGCTCGGCGCGGGCGGCAAGCTGCTGCGCCAGTGGCAGATGCCCGACAGCGAGGTCGGCCAGCCCGAGGGGCTCTGCCTGCTCGACGACGGCCGCATCGCCGTCGCCGACACCCACTACCACCGCGTGGTGCTCTTCGACGCCCAGGGCCGCCTGCTCGCCACGCTCGGCTCCCGGGGCACGGGCCCCGGCCAGTTCATCTACCCCGTGGCCGTCGCGCAGGACGACGCGGGGCACCTGTACGTCTCGGAGTACGGCGGAAACGATCGGGTGCAGAAGCTCACTGCGCGGGGTGAGTTCGTGCTCGCGTTCGGGAGCTTCGGGACGGGTCGTGGGCAGTTCCAGCGCCCGGGCGGGCTCGCGTGGCACGCGGGCAAGGTCTACGTGGCCGACGCGTTCAACAGCCGGGTGCTGGTCTACAGCGACTCGGGCGGCTTCGTGGGTGTGCTTGGGGGTGCGGATCGGCCCTTGTCCCTGCGGTTCCCGTATGATATCACTGTGGCCGCGGACGGGGCCCTCTACATCATCGAGTATGGTGCCGGGCGGCTGACGAAGGTGACTCTGTCTGGCGCGGTGCTCGGGCGCTACGGCGCGACGGGCAAGGGCGAGGGCCAGTTCCACACCCCGTGGGGCCTGGCCGTGGACCCGCGCCTGCGCGTGCTGGTGGCCGACACGGGGAACCGGCGGATCGTGGAGCTGAGGCCGTGAATCTACACGGTGTGCGAAATCTGCGGATGAGCCTGTTTCCGCCGCCCCGTCGTGCGGTGACGTGGCTGTCGGTGCTGCCGCTGGGGGTGTTCCTGGTGCTGTTCCTCGGCGGGAGCCTGCTGCTGGACGTGCGGGGGATCGTGCTGTTCACACGTCCGTGGGCCTTCGTTCTGGCGTCGGCGGCGCCGTGGCTGTGGTGGCTGCACGTGGCGGGCTACGGCGGGCTGCGTGGGGTGCGGGCGCAGGTGTCGCTGTGGCTGCGGCTGATTGTGCTGGCGACGCTGATCGTGGTGCTGTCCGAGCCGCGGTCGGTGCGCCGGAGCAACGTGCTGTCGGTGGTCTACGCGCTGGACGTCTCGGACTCGATCGGCGACGCGGCGGACGACGCGCTGGGGTTCGTGGTCCGGACGGCGTCGGAGAAGCCCGAGCGCGACGAGGCTGGCCTGGTGGTGTTCGGCCGCGACGCCGCGGTCGAGCTGCCGCCCAGGGCCTCGTTCCCCTTCGAGGCGATCAACGTGCGCGTCGGCCGCGACGGCACCAACCTCGAGACCGCCCTCTCCCTCGCCGCCGCCATGGTGCCCGAGGGCCGCCAGGCACGCATCGTGCTCATCAGCGACGGCGCCAAGACCGAGGGCGCCCTGCCTGGCGTCCTCGACGACCTCGCCGCGCGACGCATCCCCGTCGACGTCCTCCCCGTCACCTACGACCACGACCACGAGGTCTGGCTCGAGAAGCTCGAGCTCCCTCGCATCCTCAAGGCCGGCGAGACCTACGAGCCCGCCATCATCCTCTCCTCGCTCAAGCCAGGCTCCGGCACACTCACACTCACCGAGAACGGCGAGGTCGTCGCCAGGCAGCAGGTCGCCTACCACGCAGGCAAGAACCGTTATGCCCTCCCCCTCTACCTCCGCAAGCCCGGCTTCTACGAGTACGTCGCCACCATCGACCCGCCGCCCGGCAAGGACGGCTGGCAGAAGAACAACGTCGCCGTCAACCACATCTTCCTCCGAGGCAAGGGCCGCGTCCTCGTCGTCACCGACCCCGGCGGCGACCCGCGCGACTGGCAGCCCGTCGTCGAGGCACTCCGGCAGGGCGAGCGCCAGGTGGACCTGCGCCCCGCCTACGAGTTCCCCCGCGACCCCTTCACCCTCATGCCCTACGACGCCATCGTGTTCGTCAACGCGCCCGCCGACGCCTTCGACGCGGTCCAGCTCGAGGCGGTCCGCAGCGCCGTCTACCACCAGGGCGCCGGCTTCCTCATGGTCGGCGGCAAGAACAGCTTCGGCCCTGGCGGCTACCACCGCACGCCCGTCGAGCGCGCGCTGCCGGTGACGATGGACATCACGCAGAAGAAGGTGCTGCCGAAGGGCGCGCTGGTCATCATCCTGCACACCTGCGAGTTCCCCCAGGGCAACACCTGGGGCAAGCGCATCGCCAAGCAGGCCATCCGCGTGCTCGGCGCCCGCGACGAGGTCGGCATCCTCGCCTACGGCATGGGCGGCGAGGGATGGATGTTCGAGCTCACCCCCGCCGGGGAGTACGAGAAGCTCGTCCCCATCATCAACCGCGCGACCATCGGCGACATGCCCACCTTCGCCTCCACCATGAAGATGGGCTTCGACGCCCTCGTCGCCTCCGACGCCGGCGCCAAGCACATGATCATCATCTCCGACGGCGACCCCTCACCGCCGCCGCCCGACCTCATCGCACAGTTCCAGAACCACCAGATCAGCGTCTCGACCGTCGCCATCTTCCCGCACGGCGGCGCCGGCGACGTCAGCGTCGAGCTCATGCGGCGCATCGCCCGCTCGACCCGCGGGCGCTTCTACCACCCCTCCGACCCCAGGCGACTCCCCTCCATCTTCATCAAGGAGGCCAAGACCCTCCGACGCTCGATGATCCAGAACAAGCCCTTCACCCCCGAGGTGCAGCTCTACTCGCCCATCATCAAGGGCATCGACGTCCTGCACAAGCTTGGGGGCTTCGTCCTCACCACACCCAAGCCGCGGGCAGAGGTCATCCTCACGAAGCCCAACCCCGAGGAGATCGACCCCGTGCTCGCGGTCTGGCGCTACGGCGTCGGGAAGACGGCGGCCTTCACCTCCGACCTGTCGAGCAACTGGGGCAGCGACTGGCTCGCCTCGCCGCACTACCGCCCGTTCGTCAAGCAGCTCATCACCGACATCGCGCGCTCGCGCCAGCAGACCGCGCTGCACCTGCGCAGCTTCGTCGAGGCCAGCACCGGCACGCTGATCGTCGAGGACTTCCACCCCGAGGCGGGCTTCCTCGAGATCCTCGCCGAGGTCGCCGGGCCGCGCGGCAAGTCGCTCAAGCTCAGGCTCGAGCAGGTCGGCCCCCGGCGCTACCGCGCCGAGTTCCCGGTCTGGGGCAACGGGCACTACCACATCATGGCCTCGGCGGCCGGCAGCGGGCGCACCGAGCGCGCGCTCGGCCGCTTCGTCGTGCCCTACTCGCCCGAGTACCTCCGCTTCCGCGCCAACCCCATCGTGCTGCGCCAGATCGCCCGGCGCACCGGCGGCCGCGAGCTCCGACCCGACATCAAGGGCCCGGACCTGTTCCTCAAGGAGCGCGGGCCGCGCGCCAGCTCCCAGCCGGTGTTCGACTGGTTCCTCATCGTGCTCGCCTGCCTCATCCCGCTCGACGTCGCCGCGCGCCGCGTGCAGCTCGACTGGTTCGTCATCCGCAGTTGGCTCGGCCTCGACCGCAAGCGCGCCTCGGGCGAGACCCTCGGCGCCCTGCTCCGCCGCAAGAAGACCATCGAGTTCCCCGCCGCCGACCGCGCCGAGCGCCCCCTCGAGCCCGCCGAGCCGACCACCGCCCTCCGCCCGCGCCCGACGCGCCCCACGCCACGGCGCACGCCGCCAGCCGAGACGACGCGCCAGCCCGAAGAAGACGAGCCGACCTCCACGACCGGCCGACTGCTCCGCATGAAGAAGCGATGGAAGAAAGACAGCGAAGGGGACGACTGATGCCAGACGACGCCGCGCTGACGGCCGAGGCGAACGAGTTCCGCGATGACCTGGCGCGGATCCGCGCGGAGGTCGGCAAGATCATCGTCGGCCAGGAACGCGTGGTCGAGGGCACGATCACCGCCATCATCTGCGGTGGCAACGTCCTGCTCGAGGGCGTCCCAGGCCTCGGCAAGACCGAGCTCGTCAAGGCCCTCGGCCGCGCGCTCGACCTCCAGTTCCGACGCATCCAGTTCACCCCCGACCTCATGCCCGCCGACATCATCGGCACCACCGTCATGACCGCCGACCCCGGCGGCCGCTACCGCTTCGAGTTCCGCCAAGGCCCCATCTTCACCCAGCTCCTGCTCGCCGACGAGATCAACCGCGCGACGCCCAAGACGCAGTCCGCCCTCCTCGAGACCATGCAGGAGCAGAGCGTCACCACCGGCGGCACCACCTACCACCTCGAGCTGCCCTTCTTCGTGCTCGCCACCCAGAACCCCATCGAGCAGGAGGGCACCTACCCCCTGCCCGAGGCACAGCTCGACCGCTTCATGTTCAAGGTCAACGTCCCCTTCCTCAACCGCGCCGAGCTCAACGAGGTGATGAGCCGCACGATCCTCCGCCAGGACATCCAGGTGGACAAGGTGCTCGACGGCGCGCGCATCCTCGCGCTCCGCGACACCCTCGAGAAGGTCGTCGTCGCCGACCCGATCCGCGACTACGCCTGCCGCATCGTCCTCGCCACGCACCCCGACAGCGAGCTCGCCGGCGAGGACGTCCGCAAGTACGTCCGCTGGGGCGCCAGCCCGCGCGCGAGCCAGGCGCTGCTCCGCGCCGGCCGCCTCCGCGCGCTCGCCGACGGCCGCGCACACGTCGCCTTCGAGGACGTCCGCTACTTCGCCGAGGAGACACTCCAACATCGCGTCCTGCTCAACTACGACGGCCAGGCTGAGAACATCCGCGTCCCCGACCTCGTCCGACAGGTCACCGACGCCGTCCCCGAGCAGGCAGACTAGGGAAGCCACCCCCATGGAAGAGGCCGCCAGCCAGGCGCAGATCACCTCCCTGCTCGACAACCGGCAACTGAGCCGGCTCGAGCTCCTGCGCCTCAACGCCTCCCGCCGCTTCACCAACAAGAGCCGCGGCGAGCACCTCATCGGGCGAGGCGGCTCCAGCACCGAGTTCAGCGACTTCCGCGACTACGCCCCAGGCGACGACGTCCGCTTCGTGGACTGGAATGCCTTCGCCCGGCTCAACCGCCCGTACATCAAGCTCTTCGAGCAAGAGGAGGAGATGCACGTCGCGCTCCTGCTCGACGCCTCGCAGTCGATGCTCTTCGACGGCAAGCTCGAGCGGGCCAAGCAGCTCGCCGCCGCCTTCGGCCTGCTCGGCCTGCTCGGCACCGAGCGCGTCAGCGCCACCGCCTTCAGCGAGCCCCGCGTCGAGCGGCTCCGTCCCTGCACGGGCCGGGCGAGCATGCAGCCGCTCTTCGCCTTCCTCGAGCGCGTCGAGGGCGGCGGCGCGATGCCGCTCGAGGCCGGCGTCGAGGCCTTCATAGCCCGCCACGTCGGGCGCGGCGCCGTCGTCCTCCTCTCCGACTTCCTGACGTTCGGCGACCTCCACGCCGCGCTCAACCGCCTGTTCAGCGCCGGGCTCGAGATCTTCGCCGTCCAGGTCCTCGGCCCCAGCGAGATCGAGCCCGAGCTCGACACCGACCTCCGACTCGTCGACAGCGAGTCCGCCACCACCCTCGACGTCACCAGCGGCGCCGACATCATCGAGCTCTACCTCGAGCACCGCGAGCGCTTCGCCCAGCAGCTCAGCACCCTGTGCCAGCAGCGCGCCGGCCGCTTCGTCTCCATCAGCTCCGACGACAGCCTCGACTACGTGCTCTTCGACCTGCTCCGCCGCAAGGGGTGGGTCGTGTAGTGGATGGAGTAGTCCGTTGACCTGGTTCGGCTTCCACGCCCTGAGCTCCGCCTGGCTGCTGCTGCTGGTGCCGCCGCTGGTGGTCTTCTACTTCCTGAAGCTGCGGCGGCCCCGCCAGGCGGTGCCGTCGCTCTTCCTGTGGCGCCAGGTGCTCAACGACCAGCGTGTCAACTCGCCGTTCCAGCGGTTCAAGCGGAACCTGCTGCTGCTGCTCCAGCTCCTGCTGCTGGCGCTCGTGATCCTGGCGGCCTTGCAGCCCTTCTGGCGGGGCCGGCCGTCGCGCATGGTGCGGCTGCCGGTCCTGATCGACTGCTCGGCCTCGATGGCCGCGCGCGACGAGGGGGGCGGCAAGACCCGCCTCGCCGTCGCGAAGGAGCGGGTGGCGAAGCTCGTGGACGACATGCTCGGCGACCAGGAGCTGTGCCTCATCGCCTTCTCGCGCACGGCCCGCCGGCTCACGGGCTTCACGAGCAACAAGCGCGAGCTGCGCGCCGCGCTCGACCGCATCGGCGTCGAGGACGTGCCGAGCGATATCGACGACGCGCTCCGCATGGCCCAGGCCCTCGCGCGCACCGCCGCCTTCGACGAGGTGCTGCTGCTCTCCGACGGCAACGTCCCGCGGCGGGCCGACTTCGAGCTCTCCTTCACCCTCGACTACCAGCGCCTGCCGGCCGCAGGCCCCAACATCGGGATCGTGGCCTTCAACGCGACCCGCACCAGCGACGGCGACTGGGCAGTGTTCCTCGGCATCGAGGGCTCGCCCGACGCGCAGAGCGCCGCAGGCCTCGAGGTCAGCCACGCCGGCAAGCTCGTCGCCGAGCAGCGGCTCGTCGTCGCCAAGGGCCAGGCCGAGCGCATCACCTTCACCATCCCCGGCGGCCAGCCCGCGCGGCTCAAGGCCACCCTCGAGCCGGCCGGCTTCGACTCCCTCGCCGCCGACAACGTGGCCTACCTCGAGCTGCCCACCAGCCGCGCGCTGTGGGTCTACGCATCGCCCGCGCTCGCATCCTACCGCCACGCGCTCAAGGCCCTGCCCACCGTCCGCCTCTTCCCCGAGCAGGGCGCGAGCGAGACCGAGCCGAGCTACGACCTCGTGCTCACCGACCGCGAGGCCGACCTCGCCATCGACGCGCCGACCCGCCTGTGCGTCGGCATCGTGCCCAGCGACCTGCGCGAGCTGCTCGACGTCGGGCGCGAGGGCTCCCAGGTCGTCGACTGGCGCCGCAACGCCCCCCTCTTCCGACACGTCGAGCTGGCCGACGTGCTCATCATCGACCAGCCACGCTCCAGGCCAGGCGTCCGGGCCATCGACTACGAGACGCGCGGCTACGACATCCTCGCCGACGGCGACCGCGGCCCCCTGCTCCTCCAGCGCCGACGCGGCGAACGCCTCACCTCCTGGCTCCTCTTCCACACCGACCGCTCCACGCTCCCCTACCGCATCGGCTTCCCCATCCTGGTCTCGAACCTCGTCCAGGCCGCGCTCGAGCGCGCAGGGCTCGCCAAGGCCGACGCGGTCCACACCGGCATCCTGCCCCAGCTCCACCTCGCGCCGCAGCGCCTCTACCGCATCGCCCCCCCGGCCGGCGCGGCGCGCGAGCAGCACAGCGACGAGCACGGCCTGCTCGCCGGCATCCCCGCGCCGCGCGTCGGCCTCTACCGCGTCTCCGAGGGCGGCGCCGACCAGGCCACGCTGGCCGCCAGCCTGCTCTCGCCGCGCGAGACGCGCCTGGCAGGGGTCGAGGAGCTCCAGTTCAACGAGGAGCTCGCGGTCGCGGCCTCGACGGCGCCTGTCCGCAGCGATCGCTCGCTGTGGTGGACGCTCGGCCTGCTGGCGTTCGGCGTGCTGCTCGGCGAGTGGTGGTACTTCCAGCGGCGTCCTGGGGGGTTCGCACGATGAGCGCCAGGGGACGCGCCCTCGTCGCGCTGGCCCTCGTCGCGGCCGCGGCCGCCCGCGGCGCCGTGCGGCCCCGCGAGACCATCGAGCTGGCCTTCGAGCAGCCCCGCGCGCGCACCAGCGGCCCCCTGCTCACCCAGGTCAAGCTCACCTGGACGGGCCGCGGCCTGCTCGAGGGACGACTCGAGCTCGTGCTCAAGTCGGGCCACGAGCGCCTCGCCACCTGCCGCACCCCCGACCTCGCCCTCGCGACCGGCGAGCAGCGCTTCGACCTGCTCCTCCCAGCCGTCTCCGCCGACTCCTACGACCCCCAGCTCGACGTCTACCCCCGCTTCCTCACCCGCCGCAAGGCTTTCGAGTTCCCCATGCTCCACTGGATGCTGCCCGCGCCGACCGAGCGCGGCTGCGTGCTGTGCGTGTGCCACGACGCCGTGACGTGGAACGCCTTGACCGCCGCGACCGCGCGGGCGCTCCACCTCGAGACCTTCCGCCCGAAGCCCGTCGGCCGCGCCGTCAGCACCGTGACCACGGCGAACCGGCTGACCCCGCCCGACGAGATGCCGAGCCAGCCGGTGGCCTACTGCGCCTTCGACGTCGTGCTGCTCGTGGGCCGCGGCTTCAGCCTCCTGGCCGCGCGGCAGCTCGACGCGCTCGCGCGCGCTGGGCGGGCCCCGGCGGCTTCTTGCGCGTCTTGCCTGACGGGGGGTTCCTGCCCCCCCACGCCGAGTTCCTCAACGCGCTCGCCGGCCGCCCCGCCTTCCGACTCGCCGCCGACGGCCGCCTCGAACGGCTCGGCAACCCCGCGGCCGACGACGGCTTCCACACCTTCCACTGCTGCCTCGGCCGCCTCGCCGTCGCGGCCCGACCGCCCGCGAAGAGCGAGGACCTCCAGACGCCCGCCTGGCGACGCGCCACCGCCTTCCTCTGGAAAGTGCGCAGGGCACAGCTCAAGGCCGTGCTCGGCCCCAAGGGCGTCTGGCGCACCGACCTCCAGCAGCCGGAGCCGGACGGCGAGCTCCCCCTCTACAGCCGCCCGAGCGCCAAGACGCCGACCCGGATGCGAGCAGCATCCGGCCAGGGCCTGCCGCTGTACCCGCTGGCCTTCGCGAGCCTCGGCCAGATCCTCGACGGCCTCATGCCCGAGCGCGTCCGCGTCATGCCCTTCGGCGTCGTGGTGCTCATCCTGGTGCTCTTCACGGCATGCATCGGGCCCCTCGACTACCTGGTGCTCGGCGCCCTCGGCCAGCGCAAGCTCACGTGGGTGGTCTTCCCCCTCACGGCGGTGGTCTTCACCTGGTTCACCGTCCGGCTGGCGGAGCACTACATGGGGCTGGAGGACCACCGCAAGGCGATCGTGTTCGTGGACCTCGATGCCCGCGGCGCGCCGGTGCGCCAGAGCCGCTACGAGTTCGTCTTCTCGGCGGCCCAGCGCGCCGACCGGCGCGAGGTCCGCCGCGGCCTCTACTACACCCTCGGCCACGGGAGCACGCGCGACGACCCGTGGGCCTACCACGGGCGCTACGCGCCCCGCATCCAGGGCGAGAAGGAGCCGCTGCTCTACGAGGGCCGCCTCCCGGGCCGCTACACCGTCGCGCAGCACTTCGCCCCGTGGAGGCCCTGCCTCAACCGGGCTTTCTTCCTCGAAGCCCCGGCGCGCGAGCCCGCCTTCCCCTGGGCCGGCGCCCAGCTCGACGCGACCGTGCACGCGAGCCGCAAGGCGCTCGGCCCGCGGCTCGCCGGCCTCTCGCCCCGGCCCAGCGCCGCCTACCTCTTCCACGGCAGCGAGCGGCACGAGCTGTTCGCGCGCCGCCCCGTGCCCGTGCTCTCGAACCGGCCGGAGTACGCCTCGTCCGAGACGATCGGCTCGCTGCTCGACGTGGCGTGCGTGCGGCCCCAGGTGGGCCTCTTCTCGATCGTCTCGCAGATCGCGCCCACGGGCGCGCCGGACCTCGAGGATCTCGCGATCCTCGACCCGACCGACCCCACCCAGCGGCTGCTCGTCGTCGTCGAGCACGAGGGCGACGACGTCTACGTCTACCGCCGCCTCTATCGGGAGAGCGATTGATGGCCTTCGTGGAGGTCGAGCGCCTGCGGGTCACCTACGGCACGACGGTGGCCGTGCGCGACCTGAGCTTCGAGATCCCCGAGGGCGAGGTCTTCGGCTTCATCGGGCCGAACGGCGCCGGCAAGACGACCACGATCAAGGTGCTCGCCACACTGCTCACGCCCGAGGCCGGCAGCGCCCGCATCGGCGACGTCGACGTCGCGCGCCGCCCCCAGAAGGTCCGGCCACGGATCGGCTACATGCCCGACTTCTTCGGCGTGTACGACGATCTGACGGTCAACGAGTACCTGCACTTCTTCGCCGCGGCCTACCGCCTCGCCCGCAGCAAGCGACGCGCCGTCGTGGGCGACGTGCTCGAGCTCACCGACCTGACCGCCAAGCGCGACACCCAGGTGGACGCGCTGTCGCGAGGCATGAAGCAGCGCCTCGGCCTCGCCCGCGTGCTGCTCCACGACCCCGCCCTGCTGCTGCTCGACGAGCCGGCGAGCGGGCTCGACCCCCGCGCCCGCATCGAGATCCGCGAGCTGCTCCGCGAGCTCACCAGCATGGGCAAGACCATCCTCATCTCGAGCCACATCCTCCACGAGCTCAGCCAGGTGTGCACCCGCGTCGGCATCATCGAGGCCGGCGCCATGGTCGCACAGGGCTCGCTCGGCGACATCTACGGCCAGCTCGGACTCCTGCGCGCCATCCACGTCCAGCTCGCCAACGACACCGACGCGATGCTCGCCCGCATCCGCGCCATCGACGGCGTCGCCTCCGTCGAGCGCGACATCGATCGCGTCTCGCTCCACATCCACCAGGACCAGCTCGCGGTCGAGGACCTGCTCGAGCGGATGGTCGCGCTCGGCGCACGGGTCCACATGTTCCAGCCCGAGGCGATGGACATGGAGACAGCGTTCATGAAGCTCACCGAGGGGAAGACGGCATGAGCCGTTGGGCCACGCTGCGCGCGCCGATGCCGCTGCTCGGCAAGGAGCTGGTCGAGCAGGCGGCCCGCCGGCGCACGTACATCCTCCGCATGGTCTGCGCCGCGCTCCTGTTCCTCATCTTCGGCGCCTTCGCCTACGGCATCTTCGAGCGCGCCCGCTACGGCAGCGCGCGGCTCGGCCACGGCTGCCAGCTCTTCGACGCGCTCGTCTACATACAGTTCGTCGGCATCCTCATCTTCCAGCCCGCCCTCATGTCCGGCGTCCTCGCCGCCGAGAAGGAGAACCGCTCCCTCCCCCTCCTGCTGCTCACCGACCTGCGGCCCCGAGAGGTCCTGCTCCAGAAGTACGTCAGCCGCCTCATCCCCATGTTCACCCTGCTGCTCCTGTCGCTGCCGCTGCTCGGCATCAGCTACGCCTTCGGCGGCATCGAGCCGCTCGAGCTGCTCATGATGGCCGGCTGGCTCTTCCTCACGTGCCTCCTGGTAGGCGCCGTCTCCATCATGTGCTCGGCCTACTGCCGCACGTCGGTGGCAGCGTTCATCTCCTCCTACCTCCTGACTGTGGCGATCACCTTCGGGCTCCAGCTTGTCGTCGGCATTGCGGGCGTTATGG
>CBFDBL010000113.1:0-12419 GCA_965603035.1 uncultured bacterium | reverse complement strand
CGAGGCGGCGCTCGCCGCGTTCGCCACGGCCGCGGCGCTCGACGGCGGCCACGCGGGCCTGCTGTTCGACCAGGGCCGCTCGCTCGCGGCGCTCGGCCGGGGCGCCGAGGCGGGGGCGCGGTTCGCCCAGGCGCGCGATCGCGACTTCCTGCCGACCCGCGCGCACGCGGCCCACAACGAGGCCGTGCGCCGCGTCGCGGCGGAGGCCGGCGCGGTGCTGTGCGACGCCGAGCGGGCCTTCGCCGAGGCCTCGGGGCCGGCGGGTGTCGGGGACGAGCGGTTCTGCGACCACGTGCACTTGACGCTGGCGGGCGCGACGGCGCTGGCGGAGTGCTGGGCGCGCGCCCTGATGCGCGAGGGGCTGGCGGGCAGGGGGACGCGGTGGGACTGGTCGCGGCGGCGCACGGTCGCGGCGTACTGCGAGGCGCTGGGCCTCACGGCGGCGGTCCGTGCGCGAGCCCACTGCGACGTGGCGTTCCAGTGTGCGGTGGCCGAGGCGGGCGGCGTGCTGGTGGCGGCGTTTCGCCGGCCCCAGTTCGTCGAGGCGCTGCGTGCGCGGGCGCGGCGGCACGTGGCGGCGGCGCTAGCGCTGCATCCTGCTGCGGTGGAAACACTTCTGGCGGAGTACGACCCCTACGTGCACTGCTACGTGGCGGGCGGGTACGTGGCGTCGGGCGAGGGGGCGCGTGCGGAGCGGATTTGCCAAGAAGTGCTTGACGCGACTCCCGGCTTTGCGCTAGCATATGAGGTGCTGGCCGAGGCCCGCGCCGCGTCAGGCGGGGGTGTAGGCCGGTCGGTAGGGCCCGGCCAGGGGGCCGGCGCCGCGAAGGGCCGTACGGGCGGGGACGCGATTTCCTCCGAGCAGACTGGTGGAAAGGAGAGGACCCCATGGCGCTGACCCGCTCGGCGAGCCGTCGGGGCTTCACGCTGATCGAGCTTCTGACGGTGATGGCGATCATCGCGATCCTGGCCGCGCTGATCATGGTGGCCGTCATCTCGGCTCAAGAGAGCGGTCGGATCGCTCACTGCAAGAACAACCTGACACAGCTCAACAAGCTGATCTACCTCTACACGAGCTCCTACGGCGGCTACCTGCCGGCCTTCTGGCACGAGCGCTGGGTCGGCGAGCTGGGCCTGGTGGGCCGCAAGTGGGGCAGCATGCCCGACGATATCTACGACGGCCACGAGAGCGGCGACCACCCCATGCCCACCGTGTGGTGCAACTACAGCCCGACCAAGAAGTGGCTGCCCGGCAACACCAACCGCTTCCCGATCCGCACCGGCGCGCCCGTGCTGCTGTGCAAGAGCGACCTGAGCGGGTTCCGCAGCGACCAGGGCTGCTGCGTGTCGTACATGGGCCTCGCCAAGTACGGCTGGTGGCACCGCGGCAACACGAGCGCGTCGCAGCCGCGCTTCGAGTACCACCAGATCCAGGAGTACGACAACACCACGCGGCGCATCCTGCTGATGGAGAGCGAGCCGGGGACCTGGCAGTTCGGCAACTGCGGTTGCCGGTGGCACACCTACCGGCACCCGGTGTGGATCCTCGAGCGCCACTACGGCGGCGGGAATATCCTGTTCTTCGATGGGCACGTGCAAATGGTCAAGGATCCCGAGAAGCGGCAGATCCGCTACTGGGAGCCGGACTACGACAAGACGAACCCCGGCTACTGAGCCAGCCTGGGGTGCCGCATGAGCCCCTGACGCGGGGCCTCCGCTGAGCGGTGGGCCCCGCTGTCGTGTCGCTCCCCGCGCCGTGGTGCCTGCTCCATGGAGGAAGAGGCGTGAAGGCCCTGACTCACGGCATCGCCCTCGCCCTGGCCGCGGCGTGTGTCGCCGGCTGCGGGTGCGGCCAGTCGTCCGAGGAGAATGCCGAGGACATCCTCGTCGTGCACGGGGGGTCGAAGGAGATGGTCAGCGAGCTGGCCAAGAAGGGCGTCCCGCACCTGCGCAAGCTGCTCGCGAGCAAGAGCAGCCGCACGCGGATGACGGCCATCAGCGCCCTGGGCGAGATCAAGGGCGACGCCGAGGCGACCGAGCTCCTCATCCAGTGCAGCCAGAGCGAGACCGACACCGACGTCTACTTCGCCCTCATCGCGCTCGCCAACCAGGGCGCATCCGAGACCAAGGAGCTGGCCGAGACGTTCTTCAAGCACAAGAACCCCTACTTCCGCGAGTCCGCGTGCGTCGCCATCGGCATCTACGGCGACAAGGCGCTCTACCCGCTCCTCGACAAGGCCACGCACGACCCGGTCATCTCGGTTCAGAACACGGCCTTCATGGTCAAGGAGAAGTACGGGATCCGCCGGTGACCGCCCGCTCGCTGGTGTCGCCCATGCCCCGCCGCAGCGCTTCAGCCCGTCTGCTCGCCGTTGTGCCCCTCGCCTGCGTGCTGTGTGCCGGCTGTGGGGGCCTGCTCGGCCGCCGCACGGCCCGCAGCGCCCGTCCCTCGGCGCGCGTCGTCTCGTTCCGAGGCTGGCGCCGGTGCGTGCGGCTCGACAACGGGCTCGTCCGCGTCACGAACGCCCCGGCCGTCGGCGGCCGCACCCTCGAGTACCGCCTCGGCCCCTACAACTTCCTGTTCATCGGCCGCCACGAGCTGGGCGCCGTCGTCGGCGACGAGGGGCCGCCGTACCGTCACTTCGGCGGGCACTTCGTCCAGCTCCATCCCGAGGAGCAGTGGCGCCGCTTGCAGGCGCACTACCCCGAGAGCCTGTTCATGGGCCGCTACGAGGCCCGCATCGTCGAGGGCGAGGGCGCGGTCGCGGTCGAGATGACCAGCCCGGGCGACGCGGCGTCGGGCACGCAGATCGTCCGCCGCGTCGAGCTCTTCGCGAGCTCGACCCGCGTGCGCATCACCGACACCCTCACCAACGTCCGCCCCGTGCCCCAGCGCTGGGGGCTGCACGACTTCCTCCAGCTCAAGGGGGTGCCCGAGCCGAGCGGCATCCTGGACGGCGACGAGAGGCCGAACGGCGAGATCGGCCTCTACGTGCCGCTGAACCCGCAGAGCCGCTACCCTGGGGGCCTGCGCCACGCGGTGCCCGTGGGGTCGGGCGACGCGCAGTGGGACACGGCTCGGCTGCCCGGGCTGCTGGCCCTGCGGTACCACAGGCGCTTCGGCAAGGCCGTGCTCGACCCCGCGCTGCCGTGGCTGGCGTACGTGGACCACAGCACGGGGCACGTGTTTGTGCAGACGTGCCGGGTGGCGCGCAAGGCGCTGTTGACGGCGGGCGGCGGCTATCCGCTCATCGAGGTGCAGAGCTTCGCGCCCGTCGAGGAGCTGTCGCCGCGCGGGCGGGTGGAGCTGGTGCAGGAGTGGTTCGCCGCGCGCTGCCCGGGGCCTGTGGTGGACGTGACGTCGGCGGGCGTGGTGTCGTCGCCGCTCACGCTGCTGCGGGGCGAGGACGGGCTGTGGGCGGGCGGGGTCTTCGGCGTCTTCCACGTCGGGTCGGCGAGCGTGGTGCTGCGCGACGGCCGCGGCGGCGAGCTGCTGCGCTTCGACTGCGGCATCGTGCACCCCCACCGCACCTTCAAGCTCAACCGCCGCATCGAGCTGCCAGCCGCCACGGCGCAGGTGGTCCTCGAGGTCCGCGACGCCCAGGGACGGCCCGTCGGCGACCTCGGGACCGTCCTGCTGCGGCGCGCGCCCGGCGGCGAGTGACCCGGCACGCAACGTCCGCGCTAGTCATCTCCATCGTCGGGAGTCAAGCCATGAGGTCGGTCCTCTTCACGCCCTTCCGCATCGGCACGCTCGAGGTGCCCAACCGCCTGGCCCGCTCGGCCACGGGCGAGGGGATGTGCACGATCAGCGGGAAGGTGACGCCGCTGCTGGTGGACTTCTATCGCGACCTGGCTCGCGGCGGGGCCGGGCTGATCGTCACGGGCCACGCGTTCGTGCGCCGCGACGGGAAGGCGAGCGAGGGGATGATGGGCGTGCACGACGACAAGATGCTGCCTGGGCTCAGCGCGCTGGCGGCCGCGGTCCACGAGTCCGACGCCCGTGTCGTCTGCCAGCTCAACCACGCCGGGCGCCAGACCCGCCCGGAGCGGATCGGCGACCTCACCCCCGTCGCCCCCTCGGCCGTGCTCGACCGCTCGAGCGACCTGACGCCGCGCGCGCTGCGGGCCGACGAAATGGACGGCCTGCTCGACAGCTACGTCGAGGCCGCCGCCCGCGCGCGGGAGGCCGGCTTCGACGGCGTCCAGCTCCACGCCGCGCACGGCTACCTCATGAGCCAGTTCCTCTCGCCCTACACCAACCGCCGCGACGACCTCTGGGGCGGGAGCCTCGAGGGCCGCGCACGCTTCCCCTGCGAGGCGCTCCGCCGCATCCGCGCGGCACTCGGCACCGAGCTCCCCGTGCTGGTGAAGCTCAACGCCGAGGACTTCATCGAGGGCGGGCTCACGGTGGCGGAGAGCGTGCAGATCGCGGCGCGGCTCGAGGCGGGCGGGGTCGACGCCATCGAGATCAGCGCCGGCATGGCCGAGACGGTGGAGCAGATCCTGCGCAAGGACATCGTGCGGGAGCGCGACGAGGCCTACTTCGTGGACTACTGCCGCGCGTTCCGCCAGCAGGTGGCCGTGCCGCTCGTGTGCGTCGGTGGCCTGCGCAGCAAGGTCGTGATGGAGTCGGTGATCGGGAGCGGCGCGGCGGACCTGGTGAGCCTGTCGCGGCCGCTGATCCGCGAGCCCGACCTGCCGGCAAGGCTGCGCGACGGCAGGGCCGACAGGGCGCGCTGCGTCTCGTGCAACGGGTGCACCCGCGGGCCCGACGGCCGGCTGGGCTGCGCGCTCGACTTCGGCGCGGCGACGGCGTGAGACGGGCTCAGGCGTAGAGGGCGAGGCTGGCGAAGGTGACGGCGCGCTGGAGATCGAAGTCGGTGGCCTGGCGGTAGTCGAGCAGCTCGCAGCGCGAGGCGTCCACCGTGGCGAGCAGGGTGCAGATGGGTGCCACGCCGCACAGGTGGCGCGCGTTGCCGTCGAGCATCACCGCCTCGTAGAAGCCGTCGGCGTCGAGGCCCACCACGTGGTCGAGCGCGTCGCGATCCGCCCGCTCCACCTCGCCCATCACCCCGGGGGTCAACGAGTAGTCGTCGCCGAAGTGCCGACCCACGTGCGCCAGGTCGGCCCCCGCGACCACGCACACCCGCTTGCCGCTCGCCGCCAGCTCCTCCCGCAGAGCCGCCACAAAGTCGGTCACGGCCGCGGCCTCACCCGGCGATGCCTCGCCCACGGCCTGCTCCATCGGCCCGCACAGCACCGGCAGCAGCTCGATCGAGCGGCCGGCGAACAGGTGCTGGAGGAAGAGGACCTGGAACTCGATGGAGTGCTCGCGCTTGTGGACGAGCTCCTCGGCGAAGGGGTCGCCGCCGCAGCGGTCGGCGAGGGCGTGGACGAGGTCGGCGTCGGTCTCGAGGGTGCCCAGCGGGGTCTGGAAGCTCTTGTCGGTGAGGATGAAGAGCGCGTCGCGGGCGAAGTGCGCGGTGCCGAGCACGACGAAGAGCTCGGCGTCGCAGGCCTCGGCGAGCGCCTTGTAGGCGTGGGCGTAGCACGGGCCGCCGCGGCCGAAGTCGATGTGCGGCGCCACCAGGCCCACCAGCCCGGCATCCGCCGCGCCGGGCCGCGGCGCCCCAGGCCCGCCGTCGGCCGTGAAGCAGCCGTCGAGCGCCGCGCGCAGCGGCCCAGGCTCCGCGGGGTAGCCCGTGCCCGCACTCGCCGCCTCCCGCACCGGCGCCGCGCGGAACGCCGCCGCCAGCTCGCGAACGTGGGCCTCGAACCGCTCGCTCTCGAGGAACAGCGCCTCGTCGAGCCGCTCGAGCACCCCGAGCACCTCGTGGCTGAACACCAGCCGGCCGAGCCGGCGGGTCAGCGTCGCCTGGATCTCCGTGATCGTGTGGGTCCCGTCGAACAGGGCGAGCAGGGGCATCATCTGCTGCGGCACCACCGCCACCAAGTCGGTCATGCCTGACGGGTCGAAGAGCTGGACCGCGATCTCGCCGTCCTGGCGGACCGGCACGGCCTGGATCGGGCGCAGCTTCGGCTTGTCCACCGTCGTCTCCCTTGGCCATCTGCCCTGCCGAGTCTAGCGGCCTGCCGCGCGCGTGTCAACACCGCGACGCGCCCGGCGCTGCCCGGAGGCAACATGACGTTGCCGTTCGTCAACATCGCGTAAGCTATTGTTGGGGCAGGGTTTGCGTCGCGGAATGGCCGAATCGGGCGTCCGGGCGTTGCCCCGCGTCAACATGGCGGCGCCGGCGCACGCGCGACGGCCTTCATGGCTGAACGTGCAAGTATCTACGCAGCAACGAGTTACGATTCTTGGCCCGGGGGCCGCCGATTGGCACGCCGATTGCTTGTCAGCAACGTAGCGACGTTGCCCGGCCCTGCCTAGGCGAGCAGCTATGACCGCCGGGAGGTCGGGCAGCAACTGCGGGCGGCGCCTTCGGGCGCCGCCCTTACTTCCAGACGCCCTCAATGTGCTCGCGCAGGAACGCGTTGACCGCGTCCGGATGGGTCAGACTGAGGAGGTGGCCGGCACCCTGGACGACCCGATCGGGCCGCACCCTGGCGAGGGGCAGCAGGCGGTCGCGGTCGCCGTGGATGTGGTAGACCGGGCAGGTCAGGTCGTCCGCGCAGGACCAGGCGACGAGGGCGCGGCTGGCCCAGCGGACGAAGGCCGTGGGCGTGTCGCGCAGCATCTCGATGGCCAACTGCCGTTGATGGCGGTCGAGGGCCTCGACCTTGCCCGCGACCAGCGGGGCCAGCACCCACGACAGCTCGATGGCCCGGGTCGGGAGTGGGCGCGACAGGCGCTCGAGGAAGCGCAGGTAGCCGGGCACGGCTCGGCCCGAGCGACAGCTCCCGATCAGGAACACGGCCTCGGGCCGCACGCGGCGGGCCATCCCCAGCGCGACCATCCCGCCGAGCGACACGCCGCCGAGCCACAACGGCGGCGTCGGGTCGATGGCGGCGGCCATGCGGCGTCCGTAGCTCTCGAGGGACTCCGATGGCTCAGGCGGCAGCCAATCGGGCACCTCGAGCTCGGGGAAGGCGGCTCGTTGGGGCTGGAAGAGGCGGCGGTCGGCGCCCATTCCTGGGAGGAGGACGAGCCTGGCGTGGCATGGGTCCATGGCGGGCCGCCAGCGCGTCGGCTATGCCGTGAGCCTGTGGAGGGCCTCGAGATAGCGGTCGGTGGTGGCCTGGACGACGTCGGGCGGCAGGGCGGGTGCGGGCGGCGTCTTGTCCCAGTCCTGCGCGTCGAGCCAGTCGCGGACGGGCTGCTTGTCGAACGAGGGCTGTGTGCCGCCTGGTGCGTAGGCGTCGAGTGGCCAGAAGCGTGAGGAGTCGGGGGTGAGGACCTCGTCGATGAGGATCATCTCGCCATCGACCATTCCCCACTCGAACTTGGTGTCGGCGATGAGGATGCCGCGGCTGCGCGCGTATTGGCGAGCGGTGTTGTAGACGGCGATGCTGCGGTCGCAGAGCTGTGTGGCGGCGTCGGTGCCGATGAGCTGGGCGGCGTGCTCGAAGGGGATGTTCTCGTCGTGGCCGCTCTGGGCCTTGATGGCGGGAGTGAAGATGGGCTCGGGCAGCTCGTCGGCCTCGACGAGGCCAGGGGGGAGCTCGATGCCGCACACGCTGCCGCTTTGGCGGTACTCGCGCCAGCCGGAGCCTGCGAGGTAGCCCCGGACGACGCACTCGACGAGGATCGGCTCGGTGCGGCGGACGAGCATGGTGCGGCCCGCGAGCAGGTCGGCGTGGGCGTCGAGCCCGTGGCCCATGTCGGCGACCTGGTCGGTGAGGAAGTGGGTGGGGGTGAGCTCGGCGAGGCGGCCGAACCAGAAGACGGAGAGGGCGGTGAGCACGCGGCCCTTCTCGGGGATGGGGGTGGGGTTGACGACGTCGAAGGCGGAGAGCCGGTCGGAGGCGACGATGAGGAGCTGGTCGCCGAGGTCGTAGATGTCGCGGACCTTGCCGCGGCCGAGCAGCTCGAGGCCGGGCAGGCGGGTCTCGTAGACGACGGGTGTGGCGGTCACGCGGGGGTGCCCTCCTGGACGGTGGCGGTGGGATGGCGGCGTGCGTTGGTCAGAGCGCTGGGACCTCGACGCCGAGTCGGGCGCACAGGCGCTGGACCCCCTTGAGGCCAGGGCGCGCGCGCAGCGCCCTGAGCAGCTCGCGGCGCGCGCTGTGCGGGTCGCCGACCTTCAGCAGAGTCTCGGCCAGACGCTTGCGGATCTCGGCCCGGTCACGCTCGGGCAGCGGCAGCTTCAGGGCGTGGCGGAACCGCTCGATCGCCTCCTCCGGCACCGTCGCCCGCGGCACCTGCTGGGTGTAGATCGACACGATCCGCTCCTGCACCTCGTCGAAGAAGTAGCGCAGGCGCGGTCCCTCATACTCCTCGTGGAACACCTCTTCGTAGAGCACCAGCGCCGGGCCCAGGCGCCCCTGGCGCTCGTACTCCTCGCCCAGCAGGAACTTGCAGTCGAGGTGGTCCTTGACGCTCAGGTAGGGGTAGAGGTCGAAGGTCGCGCGGTGCCCGCGCAGCTCCTCGTAGCTCTCGACGGCCCGCGCGCCGTTGCCGTCGAGCAGATCGTTGAGGATCCGTCGACACAGGGCACCGACCCCCGTCGTCGCCGTACAGGTCCGCGAGACCCGCACCGCCTGCCCGCCGAGGGTCCGGCTCCGGACCAGGCTCTGGTCGTGGAAGCGGCGGCGCCGCTCGTCGGAGAGCACCTGGTAGGCCTCGACCAGCTCGCGCGTGCGCTGCTCGGCCCAGGCACGGTTGTGCTGGTTGCGATCGGGGTGGAACTGCTTGAGCAGCTTGCGGAAGGCCCGCTTGATCTCCGCAAGTCCCGCCTTCTGACCGACTTGGAGAACATCGTAGTAGTTCACCACCCGGGAGCCTTCCACGGCCACGGTCCTGGTCGCCTCAAGCCCTCATAGGGCGATTATAGCGTCTTGAGCCGCGAAGTCAAGAGGAACGTGTGCGCGCCGGCCCAAAGTCGCGCGGAATTGGGGCCTGCGCGGCCGCCCGGCCGCGGGCGCAACGGCGCGGGCCGGTGCGCCGCGCAGTTTTCCCCGACCGGTTGCCGCCTGAGCCGCGCGCGCGGCTTGACACCGGCTGGCCGAGCCCTACACTGGGTGCCGGAGCGCCCCGGCGCGGGGCCTCTGCGGGAGAAGGCCAGTGGGTGATGCAACGGCCGGCAGCCCCGGGCTGCTCGAGTTCGATGGCGTCTCGAAGAGCTTCTCGGGCGTCCAGGCGCTCCGCGACGTCTCCTTCGCCGTGCGCGAGGGCGAGGTCCACGCCCTGGTGGGCGAGAACGGCGCGGGGAAGACGACGCTCATCAAGATCCTGGCTGGCGCGCTGCGCCCCGACGGGGGGGCCGTGTGGTTCCGGGGGCGGGCAGCCGCGTTCCACAGCCCCTCGCAGTCGCAGGCGGCGGGCATCAGCGTGATCCACCAGGAGCTGAACCTGCTGCCGCTGATGACCGTCGCCGAGAACCTCTTCCTCGGCCGCGAGCCGCGCCGCGGCGCGCTGCCGCTGCTGGCGTGGGGCCGGTTCCGGGCCATGGCCCGCGACGCGCTGGCGCGGGTGGGCCTCGACCTCGACCCCGACCTGCGGGTCGAGCGGCTGAGCATCGCCGAGAAACAGCTCGTCGAGATCGCCAAGGCCCTGACCCTCGACGCGCAGGTCATCCTGATGGACGAGCCGTCCGCCACCCTGACCGACCGCGAGCTGGCGAGGCTCTTCGACATCATCCGCGACCTCAAGAGCCGGGGCGTCACCGTCCTCTACATCTCCCACCGCCTCGACGAGATCTTCGCCATCGCCGACCGCGTGACCGTCCTGCGCGACGGCGCCGTCATCGACACCCGGCCCGTCGCCGAACTCGACCGCAGGACCCTGATCCGCAGCATGGTCGGCCGCGAGCTCGAGGACGAGTTCCCCGAGCGACGCGCCACGCTCGGCGCCGAGCTGCTCCGGGTCGAGGGCCTGTGCGCCGGCGAGCGGGTGCGCGAGGCGAGCCTCACGCTGCGGCGCGGCGAGGTCGTCGGCCTCGCGGGCCTCGTCGGCGCCGGCAGGACCGAGCTGGCACGCGCCATCTTCGGCGCCGACCCCGCCGATGCCGGCGCGCTCTACCTCGACGGCAAGCCCGTCCGCATCCGCTCCTGCGCCCAGGCCATCCGCCATGGGCTCGCACTGCTGACCGAGGACCGCAAGGAGCAGGGCCTCCACCTCGACCTCGGACTCCACCACAACATCTCGCTCGTCAACCTCCGCGAGCTGGTGCGCCTGGGACTCGTGCGACTCGGCGAGGAGCGGCGCGTCGCCGACCGCTACGTCCGCGAGCTCGACATCCGCACCCCCAGCGTCGCCCAACGCGTGCGGAACCTCAGCGGCGGCAACCAGCAGAAGGTCGTGCTCGCCAAGTGGCTCTTCTCCGATGCCCGCGTCCTGCTCTTCGACGAGCCGACCCGCGGGATCGACGTCGGCGCCAAGTACGAGATCTACCTGCTCATCAACCGCCTCGCCGAGAAGGGACTCGCCGTCCTGCTCATCTCGAGCGAGCTGCCCGAGCTCATCGGCCTGTGCGACCGCATCCTCGTCATGTCCGAGGGCCGCATCGTCGGGGAAGTCGCAGGCGGCGAGAAGACCCAGGAGCGGATCATGGAGCTCGCGACCCTCGGCCGGCGCGGCCCCGACGAGGCCAGCCGCACCGCCTAGCCCGCATTTCTCACCAGGTTTTGTCGTGGACGCCACAACGACATGCCAGGCAACGACAAGGGGTGAGCGCTAGAGAGAACGGACCGCTCACGGTGTCGTGACCAGCGAGTCGAGTTTCGTCTCAGGCAAGGACGCACGCGCGGCCTTCCGGAGGCGTAGCCAAGTGGCTACGTCGAGGACGGGCCGCACGGAGGACGCGGCCTGGGGCGAAAGGCGGCCGCTGGCGGCGAAAGCTGGTGAGAAATGCGGGCTAGATCGCTCCCCACCACTCATGCTCATGGCGGTATGAAGATGGCCTGTACGGGTGCCCCGTGTCGCTACGGCTTCTTGGGCTCTTCCTTGGTCTCGATCTGGAGCTCGTCGAGTCGGTTGAGCTCCTCGTAGAGCTGGAAGAGCGCTCGCTTGGCCTGGGCGCGGTGGTCGGCGCTCTTGGAGTCGCGGGCGAGCGCGCGCAGGATAGCCTCGGCCTTGTCGTGGAGCCTGGCGGCGCGTGCGGCGTTGGCGCATGCGAGGAGCGTGCGCTCGCGCTCGGCGTCGCTGGTGGCCTTGGCGGCGGCGCGCTCGTAGTGGGCGACGGCCTCCTGCGGGTGGCCGAGCCGCACGAGCAGGCGGGCGAGGCGCGTGGCGGCGTAGAGGCTGTCGGGGCTCTTGGCGACGATCTTCTTCGCCCAGGCGAGCGCGGCGTCCTTGTCGCCCGTGGCGGCGTGGAGCTGGCTGAGCTGCTCGCAGTAGTAGGCGTGGTTCTGGGGGTCGAGCTCCAGGAGCCGCTGGTAGGTGGCGATGGCGTCCTTGTGGCGGCCGGCGTTCTGGCAGGCGGCGGCGAGCCGTCGGAGCGTAGCGGGGTCGGGGCGCGCCTCGGCGAGGCGGGTGAGCGCGGCGAGTGCCTTGTCGCGGTCGCGCGCCACCGTGGTGTAGGCGACGACCAGCAGGTCGAGGGCCGCGACGTCCTTGGGGTTGGCGGCGACGCGCTTCTCGCGCTCGGCGACGACCTCGTCGAGCTTGCCCGAGCGCTTGTAGAGCAGGAGCAGCTTGCGGAGGGCCGCCGCGCGCTCGAAGTCGTGCTGGGCGCCCGCCACGGCCTCCCGGTAGGCCGCCTCGGCGGCAGCCGGGTCGTTGCTCTGCTCGGCGATCTGCGCCACCAGCATGCGGTAGCGCGACGTCACCGCCCGGCTCGTGGCCCCCGCGATCGCCTGGCGCAGCAGCGGCAGGGCATCGGCGAGCTTCTTCTGCGCCACGTAGATCTCCGCCAGCGAGCCCGCGCACGCCGCCTTGCGCGCGGCATCCTTCTCCAGCCCCAGCGCCTTCTGGTACAGCCGTGCGGCCTCGTCGAGCTGCCGGTACGAGTGATGGACCCGCGCCAGGTCGGCGTAGTAGCTGGCCGGCAGCTCCTTAGGCTTAGCGGCCGGCTTCGGCGGCGCGGGCGGCTCGGCCGCCGACACCGTCAGGGCCACGGCCAGAGGCCACACCCACGACAGGCGGATCGCTCGGCTCATCGGTGCACCCTCCAGCGCGATGGGGACAATGCGCGCCACGCGGCTCACCGTCAGTCTAGCCCGGCGGAGGTCCTCTTTCAAGGCCCCGTCGGGCCACCTCGCCGCTCGACCGCTGTCCCCAGCGGGCTCACCTTTGCCCACGAGTCTGCGCTGTGCTTGCCGATGGCGGCTCTTGGCCCCCGAAGGGGGCGTCTGGA
>CBFDBL010000112.1:0-12421 GCA_965603035.1 uncultured bacterium | reverse complement strand
CATCTGCTCCTTGATGTCCATGGGGAGCTTCCTGAGGGGGTCCATCTCGACGGCGTCCTTGCCGCCGAGCACGCGCTTGGTGTTGCGCAGCGCGTGGGCGATGCGTTTCTGGGTCTCGCTGAAGCCTGCCCAGTCGCCGGCCTGGGCCTGCTCCTCGGCCTTGTGCATGAGGATGACGGCCTGGTCGAGCTCGCCGGTGGGCAGGGACATGAGCGAGGCCTTGGAGTAGACGCTCTCGGTGTCGCGTCGCAGGTCGCGCTGGCGTCGTGCCAGCTCGCGCATGGCGAGCTCGTCGCGTGCGGGTGCTGAGCCGCGCAGGCCGCCCTCGCCGCCGGCGCCGCTCTGCTTGCCGCCGCCGGTCGCCTTGGCCTTCGAGTTGGGGTCCTCCTCCTTGACGAGGCCCTCGGCGAAGGGGTCGTGGGTGCGCCGGACCTTCGTCTCGCGGCCCTCGAGGTCCTTGGCGACGTCGCCGACGATCTCGCCGTTGGCGTTGCCCTCGCGGCCGGGGCCGCTGCGGCCCATCATCTCGTTCTCGTTGGGCCGCTCGTTCCCGCTCTTGCCCTTGGCGCCGAAGCTGTCCATCGGGCCGTCGAGCACGTCCCAGCCCGCGGGGAAGTCGGGCAGGGTGAGGTTCGAGGTCGAGTCCTGGGCGGCCTCGTCGACCTCCTCGGCCTTGTCGAGCAGGTCGCCCACGAGGTCCTCGAGCTCCTCGGGCAGGTCGACGAGCGGGATCTCGGGCATCTCGTTGACGTCCCAGCCCTCCTGCTTCCAGCGCTCGGCGTCGGGCTTGTCGGGCAGCCACATCTCCATGTCGGCGAGGCGCTCCTCGATCTTGTCCATGTTGGCGAGGGCGCCCTCGTCGCGGTCCACGGCGATTTCCTTGGCCTCGGCGTTCTCGCTCCCTGGGGCCTGCTCGATGTCCTCGAAGACCTCGCGCATCTCCTCGACCAGCTCGTTGCAGGCGGGGATCTCGGGGAACAGGCTGAGGTCCTTGGCGAGCTGCTCCTTGGCGTCCTTGAGCTTCTCCTCGAGGTCCTGGAGCTCCTCGGGCAGCTCGGCCAGTGCCTGGTCCTTGTTCTCGCGCAGGTCCTTCGAGCGCTCGAGCTCCTCGCTGATCTCCTTGATGGCGGCGGCGAGGTTCTTCATGCGCTCGGCCTTGTCCTTGCCCTCCTCGGCCAGGTCGAGCAGGTCCTTGAGCTTCTGTGTCGCGGCGGCGGCGATGGGCTCGCGGAGGAACTTCTCGAGGGCCTTGAGGTCGGCGAGCACCTTGTCCTGGACGGGGACGGCCTCGGCGAGCTTGCCCTTGGCGAGCTTGAAGCCGGAGAGGAGCATGCCCTGTCGGATGCCGCGCGCGTCGACCATCGCGATGCCTTCCTCGAAGCGCTTGGCGACGCTGGTGTCGCTGGCGACCATGGCCTTGGCGTTCTCGGCGAGCAGCTCCTTGAAGGCCTCGATCTTCTTGACGAGGGCGTCCTGTCGGCCGGCGAGGGGCTTGTTGGGTCGGCTGGCGCCGGCGGCGGCGCTCGTCTGGTTGCGGATGTCGGTCTGCTTGCGGATGAGCTCTTCGAGTGCGGCGAAGACGTCGCGGAGTGCGGAGTTCTCGACGATGCGCTTGAGCTGCTCGCTTCGGCCGGTGAGTCGACAGAGGATCTCGTGCTCGGTGCGGAGGGCGGTCTCGAGGGGAGGGATGGGCTTGGGGGCGTCCTCGACGGCCTTGAGCTGCCCGATGGCCGCGACCATCTCGTCCTCGTAGAGGGCCTTGACGACGGCCTTCATGGGGATCTTGTCGTCCATCAGCTCGACGAGCTTGCCGCTGGCCTCGCGGATCTCCTCCTGGAGCTTCACCGAGCCGGCGAGCCGGGTCGCCTCGCCCTGGATGGCGCCGGCCTCGCGGGCCTCGGCGGCGAGCAGGGCGCGGCCCGTGGCGATGTTGCGCCGCTGCTTCTGGATGATCTGGGCCAGCTCGAGCGCCGCCCTCTGGAGCGCCTCGCGGCTCTTGTCGCTCGCCTCCTTCGGCATCATCACGGTCACCACCGCCTGCCGCGAGCGCGTGACGCCAGGCCCCGTCACGTCGTTCCAGTCCTTCGCCACGACCTGGAGCACGGCCGACCCGCCGGGCCGGATGCCCAGCCGCGACACGGGCAGCACCAGGGTGTCGTCGCCGCCGGTCAGCTCGCGCGCGCTCGCGGCCTTGACCGACCGCGTCGGGGCGGTCCAGCTCGCGAGCTCGGCGTCCTGGCTCTGGCCATCGTCGTTCTTGGTCGCCTGCACGATGGCCACGCTGTGCACGCCGTAGCGGTCGGTGGCGGTGAAGTGGAAGGGGACGGAGCCCTCGGGCTTGACGACGCTGGTGGGCGGCGGCGCGACGAGCTGGATCTCGGGCGGCTCGTCGACGATCAGCTCGACGTCGTGCTGGGCGGGCTTGTTGTCGAAGCCGAAGGTGTCGGTGAGCAGGATGCGGTAGGTGCAGTTCTCCATCACCTGGAACGAGCCGCTGGCGATCTTGCCCTTGGCGGCCATGGCGACGGGCTTCTCGGCGTTCGACATCTCGAGGGACGCCCTCGCGATGTCCTTCGAGCAGGTGGCCTCGATCGTCGCGGTCGAGCCGGCGAGCGCCTTGACCGTGCCGCTGTGCTGGGTGATGGGCGTCAGGCCTGTGTAGCTGGGCGGTGTGACGCGGAGCGCGAGCTTCTCGACGACGGGGCGATGGTGGACGGTGACGCGGAAGGTCTTGCTCCTGGCGTCGCCGGCGGCGACGTGGTAGGTGAAGGTCTTGGTGACGTCGGCCATGAGGCATCGGAACTCGTGCTTCGCGCCGCCGGGCGCGGGGTGCATGATGGCCATCTCGACCTCGTCGCCCTCGGGCTCGTAGACGATCTCGGCCGTGTCGGGGATCTTGCCGTCCACCTCGACGGCGACCGTCACGTCGTCGCCGGCGAGCAGGTTGTGGTCCTTCGGCGAGACGGCGACGATCTTCGTGCGCGTGAGCGGCGCGGTGCCGGCGAAGGGCGCGACGACCCGCGCCAGGGCGTTGGTGAAGTGGTTGGGGAACACGACGGCGTAAACGCCCATCAGCGCGACGGCGAGCGCGGCCGCGAGGGCGAGCAGGCGCATCCTGCGCTTGGGCACCGCCGCGCGGAGGTCGCGGCGCGTCGCGTCCTCGTTGCCCTCTCGCACGACGGCGGCGATCAGCTCCATCACCTCCTCGTCGTCCTCGCGGGCCAGCAGCAGCGAGTTGATCAGGCGGTTGTCGATCTCGGGGAACTTCCGCTCGACCCGCACGGCGACCATCTCGGGCGTCAGCGGCTGCCGCAGCAGCCGGGCGATGCGCCGAATGAGCCACACGCTCAGGCCGACCAGCCCGGCGAGGATGGGGAGCCGGATCAGGACGTGGAGATGCGCGAGGTTGTCGGCGACCATGGCCAGGCCCAGCGCGGAGACGACGACCGCGACGAACAGGCCCATGCCCTCGCCGAGCCACACGCTGCGCTGGTGGTCCTTGACGGCCTCGAGCTGCCTCCGCAGCCGGCCCGCCGCGGCCGCGATCTCGCTTCTATCAGTCATCGCAGGCTCCCTCCAGGGGATCCAGAGCCCTCGTCGCCGGGGTCCGAGCGCGACGGCGCAAGCTCCCTAGTACTTGAACCGGTCACTCTTGATGCGCCGGTTGTGCTCGGCCTTGAACTTCGCAAGCTCCCCTGCGGTCATCGGCTCGATCTTGACGTTGTCGAACCATGCCGCCCCGGGCATATAAGCATACAACTTGACGGACATGTACTCAAAGTGATAGCGCTTGGGCGCGACCACCTCCTTGTAGTAGCGCTTCCAGTTCCCGACCTGGGTGTACTTCGGCGGCTCGGGCGACGTCACGTCCGTGGAGCCGCCGCCGCGGATGATCTCCTCGCCCTGGCCGTCGTCGCCGCGGAAGTCGCGGCGCTTGCCCGTGCTGCGCATCGGCTCGTCGCGGCGGTTCGTCGTCGCCGCGCAGTTGACCTGCGCGCGGTAGCAGCGCTTGAGCGGGCGATTGAGGTCCTGGGGGTTGAACTCGGGGTCCCAGTTCCAGCTTCCCTCCTTGGCGGTCTCGGCGTAGCATTCGACCCACACCCTGGGGTGGGCGGCGGCGGCCTTGGCGTAGAAGGTGAGCTTGTAGCCCCAACCCTTCTTGCACTTGATGAGGTCGCTGAAGACGCGGACGCCCTGGTTGTTGCCGACGTTGGTCGGGAGTGTGAACTTCATGCAGCGGCCCTGGCCGCCCTGGACGATGCTGACGCGCTCGTGGTTCTTGACGTACCACGAGCCGCACTCCTCGCCGCTGATCCAGCCCTTGCACTTCGGGCACTCGAGCCCGATCCACGGCTTGTACTCGCCGAGGTCGGCGCCGCAGGCGCAGCGATAGCGGTAGGTGCGGTTGCCGTCGGCGTCGCGGGCCGTCTCGGGCATGTAGTCGGTCAGCCGGATGTTCCACCCGACCAGCCCGTCCTCGAAGCCGCCGTTCTTGACCATGTTCCGCGCCTGGGCCGCCGGCGCGGCCACACACAGGAGCAGGAGGCCCAGCAGCGTCGCTCTCATCGGCATCGCTCCCAACTCGGGGTCTGCGCGCACCTTCCCCGCTTTCTTCTTCCGCCAGCGACATCCGGATTGGACACCCAATCCGGTGATAAGCCCGACCCCATCCCCCGCGGGAGAGGGAGCCCGGAACTGAGCCGTCACTCGAGCTGCCGGAGCCGCCGGACGACCCACTCGGCGGTGACGCAGCCGAGGAAGGCGAAGAAGACCCACCAGCGGTCCCAGACCTCTTTCTTCTCGGTCCAGGTGTTCTTGCGGGTCTTGATGACGATGCGGCTGGGGATCTGGGCGGCCTCGCCTGGCTCGAAGTACTCGCCGCCGCTGCGTCGGGCGACCTTCTTGAGCAGCTCGCGGTCGGGGTCGGTCTCGGTCATCTCGATGGAGGTGTCGCCGACGACGAACGAGAGCTGGTCGCGCCCGAGGTCGGCGCCGCCGGCCTGAGCGGTGGCGACGACCTTGTAGCGGCCGCTGACGTAGGTGGTGAAGCTGGCGGCGAAGCCCTCGGCGTCGGGGCCTGCGCCCGGGATCTTGCCGAAGGTGGCCTGGCGCTCGATCGCCTTGCCGTCGGGCGCGTGGATGATGCAGGTGACCTTGGCGTCGCGCGCGGCGTTGCCCTCGGCGTCCACGGCGGTGACCGTGAGGTTCACCTGCTCGTCGAGCTCGTAGGTCAGCTTGTCGGCAACGAGCTGCACGGCGCGTTTCTCTTTCTCCGCCTGCTGCTCGGGCATGAGCCACGAGATGAGCTGGCGCCAGAAGATCGTCTGGAGGTCTTCCTTGATCTTACCCTCGGCCATCCCGAGTTTCCAGCGCCAGGTCGAGTCGGTGAGCACGACGCACGCCTTGCCGCGGCCGTAGCGGTGGGCGATGACGACCGGCTGAGCGGGGCGCGTGTGGGTCTCCATGAGCACGGTGGCGCCGGGCTTGATGGTGCCGACGCCCACGAGGCTGATGAGCTCGGGCGCGCGGCGGTAGTCGTGCTGGACGCCCTGGAAGGCGGGGTGCGCCCGGCCCTCGGGCGTCAGCCGCACCCGCACGCGCTTCTCGGCGTAGGCGATGCGGCGGTGCAGCGCGCAGGGCAGGACCTTCGCAAGCGGCGTGTCGGCGAACCCCTTGGCGCCGAAGCTCTCGGGGCCGGCGAGCAGCATGACGGCCATCCCCTGCTCGACGAGGGTGGCCACGATCCGAAGCTGCTCCTGGGTGAAGAAGCTGCGCGGCACGTCGCCGATGATGATGGCCTTGAGCCGCTGGAGCTGCGCGGCCGTCATCGTGGCGATCTGGTGCGACTCGGCGGGCCTGCTGCCCTGGATGATCTTCTTCTGCGGCGACAGCCGCACCAGCGACGTGTGCTCGATGTTCTTGTAGGCCGAGAGCACGCGGCTGACGAACTTGAACTCCCAGCGCGGCCGCGCCTCGACATAGAGGACCCGCGCCACGGGGTCGGCGACGAAGATGGGGATCGGCTTCTCGTTGTTCGCCTTGTTCCCCTCCGCGGGGTCGGGCGGCACGCGGACGCTGAAGACGTACTGGCCTGGGGCGGGCGGCGTGATCTTCATCGTCACCCCGCGCTCCGGGCGGTCGGGGCTGAGCGCCACGGCCGAGCTGCGGACCACCTCGCCGTCGAGCAGCAGCTCGACCGGCACCGTGCGGGCCTCGAAGCCCTTCATCGCCACCGTCACCGTGACGTCGGTCGTGTGGCCCACGACCACGCGCTTGTCGTGCGCGACGTTGACGACCGCGAGGTCCTTCTCCTTCTCCTTCACCTCCTGGGGCTTCGCGCGGCCGAAGCCGACGGTGAAGACCGGCGACTCGAGGGCCGCCGCGGCCTCCTCGGGCCGCACCCCCGTGTTGTCGCGCCCGTCGGAGAAGAGGATCGCCGCCGCGAGATCCTCGCCCTTGAACTCGTCGCGGAGCTGGCTGAGCGCCAGCCCGATGCTCGTGCCCGTGCCCGTCGCCTTCTCGAGGCCGTCGAGCTTCTCGGCCTTCACCCGCGACAGGCCGGTCGAGAACTCGAAGGCGCTCAACTGGGTCTTCTTGCCCAGCTCCTCGACGATGCCCGAGCGCTCGAGCGCCGCCAGCGCCTCCTTGAGCCGCGTGTCGCTGCGGCCCACGTCCACGCTGCCCATGCTCCCCGAGCTGTCCACCAGCACCGCGACGTGCGGCTTGATCTCGTCGCTCTTCTTCAGGATCACGCTCGGCTGCACGAGCAGGAACACGATCATGGCCAGCGCCGCGAGCCGCAGCACGACCGCGAGCACGCTCGCGACGCCGATGGGCCACAGCTCGCGCCACACCAGCGCGAACGACGCGGCCAGCACGGTGACGACGCCCGCCACCGCCAGCCACGTGCCCGTCGCGCCCCACGGATAGTCCAACGCCCAGTGCATCCAGTCGGTGCTCCACCTCATCTCGCAGCCTGTAGGCGGGATGTCCTCATCCCGCAGCCTGTAGGCGGGATGTCCTCATCCCGCAGCCTGTAGGCGGGATGTCCACATCCCGCGAGAACAGTCTGCTCGTCCCGATGCTCCAGCTTGGCGAACCTGAGTCAGCCAACCGAAGTCGGCTGGCGCGCCCCAGAGCCCGCTCCGCCCACCGACGCTGGAGCGTCGTCGGCCCCGTCCCGACGCTGGAGCATCGGGACGAGCAGGGGCGTAGCCGCCCTCAGCACATATCGTTTCTCGCGGGGTGTGGACACCCCGCCTACAGCTCTGTAGCTCGCCAGTCGTCGTCCCTCAGCAGGTCCCAGCCCGACCAGCCGACGAGGAAGTCGGCGAGCTCGACGAGGTTCAGGTCGAGCGCCAGCGACACGACGAGGGTGGCCGACACGCCGGTCCAGCAGCGCTCGGCCACGCGGCCGCCGGGCCCTGGCTCGGGCCCGTCGTAGGTGCGCGTCGTGACGCAGGGCCCGACGGTGTGCACGGTGAGGCCGCTGCCCTCCTCGTGGTTGCTGAGGAGGGGGAAGCCTGCGGCGAGCGCGATGGCCTTGCCCGAGGGGCTGTAGCGGCCGCGGACGCCGTAGCGGACGGGCTGCGCGAAACCGTCGCCCACGACCACGAAGTCGGTGGCCTTCGCCCGGAAGTAGAGCCGCGGCAGCAGCCAGTAGCGCAGCCCCGGCTTCCACCCGCGCTGCCCGCCGAGCGTCATGCCCTGGCCGCCCGCACCGTCGAACAGCAGCGGCGCCAGCGGCCAGCCGAGGCCCGCCTCGGCGCGCACGCAGTCGCCGAGGTCGGCCCCGCGCCGCGCCAGGTAGCTCGTCCCCGGCCGCGAGCAGCCGACCGCGGCCAGCAGAGCGGCCGCACAGGCCGCCATCCGCACCCGCGCCATCCGTCGGGCCATGCCTCTGCCCCTTCCTCCTCGACCCCGGCCGCCCGGTGCGGGCGGCCGGGGCGCCGTCGCGGTTATGGCGATATCGCGAAGGCCCATTTGTCGTCGGCCAGCGGATCGATCAGGGCGAACCCCACGATCCAGTCCACCAGCTCGAGCGGGTTCAGCCCGACCCGCGCCGCGACCCCCGCCGTGGCCGAGAAGCCGACCCAGCAGTAGTCGGAGAACTCCTTGCCCAGCCGCCGGTCCGGCCCCTCGGGGTACCAGCGCTGGGTGAGGAAGGGCCCCCAGGTCTCGACCTCGAGCTGGAACTCCTCGCCCGTGTAGACCTCCTCGACGCATCGGACGAGCGGGAGGGCCCACTGCTCCTCGGAGGACAGGCCGGCCGGCCCGCTGTAGCGGCCCCGCCAGCCGACCGTCTCGTTCCGGCCATACCCGGCGCCGAAGACGGCCGCATCGGTGACCTTCGCGCGGATGTAGACGGGCACCCCGAGGCCCACGCCCACGTCCCAGCAGTCCGCGAAGTCCCGACCCCGGTCGCCCATGTACGTGCCCGGCGTGCACCCGCACAGCACCGCGCACCCCAGAGCCGCCACCACACCAAGAGCCACACGTCCGTGTGACCTCATGCCCTTCTCCTTTTGCTCCTGCTCGGCACGTCGTCCGCTCCGCCTCGGCTCCGTCCTCCTCTCCTTCGGTCTCGGTCGGTCGATGGCGGGCGCGTCGCCCGCGCTACTGCACGATGCCGGGCGTGCGCTGCCGCAACACCTCGAAGAGCGGCACCTTCGCGCCCTCGGGGCGCTTGGCCCGGCTGATGAGATTCCCGAACAGCGACTCGATGATGAACACGACCAGCGCGAGCTTGAAGAGCAGCGGCCACCACTCCTCGCCCTCGCGAGTCTTCTTGATCTCCTCGACCACGCTACGCTTCGGGCCTTCGACGAACGTCACGAGCCCCGTCGGCGCCGCCTTCACGATCGCATCGCTCGAGGCAATGTCCAGCACCGACTCGGTGACGTCGAGGTTCACACCGAACCCGCCGCTGTGGCTGAACGCGGCGTCGGCCTGCACCTGGTAGGGCCCGGGCTCGCCGGTGGCGGTGAACGTGGCCTCGGCATAGCCGCCCTTGACCTGCGGCGTCAGCCGCGTGCGCCGCCCGCCGGGGTCGGTGACGGTGATGACCTGCCTGTACTCGGCCGAGAGGGCCTGGAACGTCACGGGGTCGCCGAGGCGGAAGGCCTCGGCCTTGGTGTCCTGGTTCGAGAGGTAGTAGACGACCTGGTGGACCCACGGGAGGAAGGCTCGCCGGAGCGGGAAGTTGTTCCAGGCGAGGTCGCAGGTGCTGGTGAAGAGCAGGACCTTGCCCTTGCCGAAGGGTCCCTCGACGAGCGCGGGCAGGCCGTTGTCGAAGTCGAGGACGACGGTGGCGCCCTTCTTGAGGGTGCCGCGGTCGGCGTCCCAGCACACGAAGAAGCGGGCGCTGCGCAGGTCGAGCGCGTTGCGGAAGAGCGGGTGGTCGCCGCGCTGGCCGCCGAAGGCGAAGGAGCGCTTCTTGGTGGGGTCGCCGTAGGGCCGGGCGAGAGCGACGGGGAGGAAGGCCCACTGGTTGTAGTTCTCGGGCACGCAGTTGTCGCCGAGGAAGACCCAGACGGCGCCGCCCTCGCGCAGGAAGTTTTCGAGCTTGAGCAGGCTGTCGCCGCCGAGGGCGCCGAGGTTGCACAGGACGACGCAGCGCAGCTTGTCGAGCGTCTGCATGGGCAGGTCGTGGGCTGGGATGATGCGTGCGCGGACGACGGCGGGGCCCTGGTCGCCGTAGACGCCGCCTGGGTTGAGCGCGGTGCGGAGGTAGAAGGTCTCGGACAGGTGGGGGACGCCGGAGGGGTCGCCGTCCACGACGAGCACCTCGGAGCGCTCGCCGACGTCCACCGTGAAGTAGTGCTGGTCGTCGATGCCGAGGCCGTCCTCCTGGAGGCTCAGGGCGCAGCAGAAGGTGCCTGCGTCGCCGAAGCGGGCGACCATGGGCACGGCGGTGGGCCGGCCGGGCCGCACGGCGAAGGTCTCCTGCGCCACGTTCCGCCCGTTGATGCTCAGGGTGACGATGTTGCCTGGCGAGCCGGCGCCCGAGGCGCGCACCTGGGCGGTGACGGTCGCCTCGCCCGTGCCCGTGGCTGTGACGGTGGCGGACTCGATGAAGGCGTTGGGCGAGCCCTTGCGGCCGAAGCTGGTGACGAAGATCCTCGCGGCGGTCGCCACGTTCTTGAGGAAGCCGCTCTTGAGCACGGGCTGCCAGCCGAGTGCCTGGAGGTCGGTGAGGACGTGGATCTCCTTGCGGCGCCGCTGCTCGGCCTCGTCGGTGCCCTTGGCGGCGTCGGGTGCGAGGCGGGTGGCGGGCTTGGCCTTGGCGGCGGCCGTGCCGGCCTTGCTGGCGAGGCGCAGGGCCTCGCGGAGCGCGGGCTCGATGTTGGTGCCGACGACCGAGAGCTCGGCCTCGCGGAGCGCCTTCTTGACACGGTCGAGGTCGGTCGTGAACTCGCGGACGCAGGGCTCGACCGTCTCGTTGGCGAGCAGAACGGCCACCTCGTCGCCCGGCTTGAGGGTGTCGACGAGGTCGAGGGCCGCCTGGCGGGCCTGGTCGAGCCGCGTGCGCCCGCGGTCGCGGTAGCCCATCGAGTATGAGTGGTCGAGCACCAGCACCATCGACACCGGGGCATCGGGCAGGACGTTGGTCTCCTCGCTCTCCTCCCACGGCTTGGCCATGCCGAGGCAGATCAGCGCGATGAGCGCCATGCGCAGCAGCATCAGCAGCAGGTTCTTGAGCCGCGTGCGCCGCGTCGCCTTCCGCTGGACCATCTTGAGGAACCGCACCGACGGGAAGTCGATCTGGCGCGCGCGCGGGCTCTGGAGCATGTGGATGACCACCGGCACGCTCACAGCGGCCAGCCCACCCAGGAATGCAGACTCGAGAAACACTGCTGTCGCCCTGCACTACCCGCGCTCGTCCCGATGCTCCAGCGTCGGGACGCAAGAACCACGCTCCAGCGTGGCGAACCGGAGTCAACCACCGGACCTCGCTCGCGCGGCGGACGGCTCACCCCGCCCACCGACGCTGGAGCGTCGCCGGCCCCGTCCCGACGCTGGAGCATCGGGACGAGTGTGCTCTTCTCTTCCTCCTCGCCCCGAACACCCGACACCGAACACCGTCGGCGTCAGCGCACCTTCTCCCGCCGGCTGAGATAGGCGCTCAGGAAGGTGTCGTGCGGGGTGCGGGTGTTGATGGTCACGTAGTCGATATGGTTCTCGAAGCAGGCCCGCTTGTATTGGTTGATGAAGGCTTCGAGCTCGGCGGCGTAGTCCTCGCGGAGGTCCTTGGGGCTGACGCGGACGCGCTCGCCGCTCTCCATGTCTCGGAAGGTAGCGACCTTCTCGAAGGGGAAGTTGAGCTCGTGGTCGTCGAGGACGTGGAGGACGATGACGTCGTGTCGCTTCTGTCGGAAGTGCGCGAGTCCCTTGATGACGGCCTCGGGCTCGTCCATGAGGTCGGAGAGGATGATGATGAGTCCCCTGCGCTTGATGAGCTCGGCCATGCCGTGGAGGGCGAGTGCGGTGTTGGTGCCCTTCGAGGGCATTGTGCCGCCGAGCGCGTCGAGCATGGTGCGCAGGTGTGTGAGCGACGAGCGCGGGGGGAAGTACTGCTCGATGCGCTCGCCGAAGAGGACCATGCCTGCCATGTCGGCCTGCTTGATGACGACGTAGGCGAGGCCTGCGGCGAGGTGGCAGGCATACTGGTACTTGGTGATGCCGTCGGAGCCGTAGCGCATCGAGGCCGAGCAGTCGACGAGGATGTAGGTCTTGAGGTTGGTGGTCTCCTCGTAGCGCTTGATGTAGTAGCGCTCGCTGCGGCCGTAGACCTTCCAGTCGAGATGGCGCAGGTCGTCGCCCTTGACGTACTGGCGGTGGTCGGCGAAGTCGGTGCTCAGGCCCTTGAAGGGGCTGCGGTGCGCGCCGGTCATGGAGCCCTCGACGCGCGAGCGGCTCGTGAGCTGGAGGTGCTGGAGCCGCCGCAGCGTGTCGGGGTCGAGGAACCTCGTGCTGTCGCTCTGCGCGATCCTCATCGCTGCGCCCCCCTGACGAAGGCCACCAGCTCGCCGTCCACGAGCACCACGCCGTCCCGCGTGACGGCGGCGACGGTGGCGGAGCCGACGGCCGAGCCCTCGCTCACCGTCACCCGCTTGTCGGGCTTCGCGGCGGTCGTGACGATGGCCTTGGGCGGGCTCGTGGGCACCACGGCTCGGAGCCGGATGCGCCGCTCGAGCTCGTCGGCCCGCTTCAGGATGCTCTTGGCGAGGGTCCGGCTGTCGCCGTCGACGGCCGAGCAGGCCAGCGTGTGCTTCTGCCGCGGCACCTTGGGCGCCCAGCGCAGGGGCCCGACGCTGTAGCGGAAGGGCTTGCCCCAGGGGTCGAGCAGGTCGGCGGCCTCCACCAGGCTGGCGGCGACCAGCTCGTCGAGCGTCTCGGGGTACCAGACGTGCTGGACGTA
>CBFDBL010000111.1:0-12425 GCA_965603035.1 uncultured bacterium | reverse complement strand
AGACCGAGGCTTCCCCCGCTAGGAGGGTCTTGCATGGTTCGAAGGCACGGGACAGCCTGTCTGGTGATTCTGGTCGCCTGCGCGATTGCGGCCACGGCCGGCGCGCCGCCGCCGCCGGCCTACCCCGCGGGCCCCACCCGCGGCGGGATCAATGTCGTGCTGCCCTACTACCCCGCGACCCCGCGCGCCGCTGGCATGGGCCTGGCCACGGTCGCGGTCGGCGGCGTCGACTCCCACAACCCTGCCGCGCTCGGGTTCGCCAAGTGCATGGAAGTGCTCGCCGACTACGGCCGGCTGAGCTTCGACCACGGCCCCGACCTCGACATCGGCCACGCCCACATCGTGATTCCCACTCCCAAGCTCGGCGGCTACACGAAACTCATGCTCATGGGCATTCACACCCGCGACGACGACGCCTCTCGCCTGCCCGGCTCGGCCGGCGGCACGTACATCTGGGGCAGGCAGCTCGGCCTCGCCGCCGGCTTCGAGGTGCCCCTGCCCGATAAGGTCCCCGGCCAGCTCGCCTTCGGCTTCGCCGGCTTCCCCTACGACCCCTCGGAGGTCCGCGTGAAGGCCGGCGGCCTCAGGACCGCCCAGGGCCGCGGCCAGTCGCAGATCGGCAGCATCCGCCTCGGCACGCTCTACAAGCCGATCGAGCAGGTTGCCATCGGCTGCGAGTTCACCCACATCAAGGACTACGTCCGCAACAAGGTGCTCGTCGCCCCCGCCACGATGACCTACCTGCGCCAGGACTCCAACTACTACGTCAATCTGTGGACCGTCGGCGCCGCCTTCCATCCCGACGACAAGACGACCATCGGCATCCAGCACCTGTTCGGCCGCGCGCAGGGCAAGGGCGTGCGGGTCAACTACGACATCTTCAGCGCCGGCATCGAGCGCCGCATCCCCATCAACGAGGAGATCGCCCTCGCGCTGCGGACCGGCATCAACGACGGCAGCCCCACCTTCGGGCTCGGCGTCAACCTCCCCCACGGGCTCCGTGTGGACTACGCCTGCCTGATCCACTACGGCGAGCAGGTCAAGAACGACTTCGGCCACGGCGATCTCCACATCGTCGGCGTCGGCAAGAGCTTCTAGCCGACCCGCACGACGCCACACCCCAGGGGCGCGGCACTTGCCGCGCCCCTGCCCCATGGCCGGCCCCCGGCCGCAAGCGGTGTGGACGGCCGCACGCCTAGTCGTATCGGTAGTAGACCTCGAGGGCGAGCAGGCACAGCGAGGTGAAGTAGATCTTGCCGCCGGCGTTGCGCCAGCGGTCGCCGTGGGTCTCCCAGCTCCCGTCCTTGCCCTGGAGCTTGATGAAGAGGCGCTTGGCGATGTTGTTCCACGCCTTCCACTCGCGGCCGCCCATGCGGCTGAGCGCGAGCGAGCCGTGGTACCACAGGTAGGCGTCGGCCCCCGGCCGCCACTTCTCGCCGTCCTGCTTCGGGAGCCTCGGCAGGTTGTTGAGCAGGATGCCCACGGCCTTCTGCACGGCCTCCTCGTCGTGCTTCGCGCCGGCGAACAGGTGGGCGTTGAGCCCCGCCGCCGTCAGCGCCGGCGTCGTCCGCCATTTCTTGTCTTCCGTCGTGGCGTTCGTGTAGCCGATCGCGCCCTCCTGCGTCACGCTCGCCAGGAAGCGCCGCATCTTCGCCAGCACGTCCGTCGGCACCTCGATCCCCACGCGGACCGCACTCTTGAGCGCCATCACCTGCCAGCCCGTCACCGACGTGTCCCCACGGTTCCGATCGTGCGACGCCGAGTAGTCCCACCCGCCGCACTCCTGCTGCGCCGCGATGACGTACTCGACGGCCTTGCGCGCCTGCTGGAGCAGCGTCGTGTCGCCCGTCATCCCGTACGCCTCGACCACCGCCATCGTGCAGATGCCCTGCGTGTAGAGCGACCCGGGGAAGTGCCCCTCCTCGTTCTGCTGCTCGAGCACGTAGGCGAGCGCCTTGGCGACCGTCTCCTTGTACGGGCCGTCGGCCACGTGCGAGTGGCCCGCGCCCAGGTAGGCCAGCAGCGCCAGGCCCGTGACGCCCAGGGTCTGCTCGTCCTTGCCCTCGAACTTCGCGCAGTCCCAGTGCCCGTCGGCCTCCTGCGCCCCCTTGAGCCAGGCGAGGCCCTTCGCCACGGCCGCCTCGGTCTGCGCGTCGCCGCCCATGCGCTCGAGGAACAACTGGCGCACCCGCGCGTCGCGCGACCCGAACGCGAAGTCGAGCTCCGGCAGAGGCGGGATCGACACCCCCACCGGCTCGATCAGCGCCGACGACGGCAGCTTGCGCGGAGGCTTCGGCAGCGGCAGCGCCGGGCGCGGCGCCGGCATCGACGGCCGGTCCAGCTTCGACTTCGTCAGCGGCCGCTTCGCCAGGAACGACGCGCCGAACCCCAGGACGAGCGCCAGCACCACCAGCCCCACGAACCAGCGCAGCAGCCGGGGGCCCCAGTCGCCCATGTCCTCGGGCTCCGACGCTCCCACCGTCTCGACCACCTGGCCTGCCGTGACCAGCAGCGACTGCTTGCAGTGGGTGCAGTAGGACTGCTCGATCGGCGTGTCCTTGCCGCAGTGCGGACACAACATTGGCTTGGCTCCCAGGCTAGCGCCCCAGGTCGTGCGGAGGCCCGCTTGCCCGGGGCGGGGTCCGGCCCATGGACGAGAGGGACGAGGCCTACTCGACCTTGAAGGACCAGCGCTTGATGCAGCGGTTGCCCCGCGTGTCGCTCACCCCGACGCGGAGGGTATACTCCCCGTGCTTGAGCGGGCGCGTGAACTGGAATCGCGCGGCGCCCAGCTTGACCGGGTCGCCCTTGTCGATCTCGCCCTTCTTGAAGCCGATCGCGTAGCGGCCCTTGGCGATGATCGCGAGGCTGGGGCCGCTGCCGCGCGCCAGGACGGCGGACATCGACGAGAGGTCGATGCCGGAGGGGTCGGTGGCGCGGAAGGCGATGACCGGCGTCTCGCTGGCCGCGGTGGAGTCGGGCGCGGGCGCGATGCCCACGACCGTCGGCGGCTCCTTGTCCTGCTGGATCGAGAAGCTCAGCGCGCGGGTGGCGGCGAGCCCGAGGGTGTCGGTGACGGTGAGCTCCATCTTGTGCTCGCCGGGCTCGAGGTCGTTGGCGGGCACGAAGAAGCACTCGGCCTTGGCGAACAGGGGCTGCACGTTCCTGCCGTCGAGGGTCAGGCGGACGTTCGCCGGCGGGATGGGCTCGGGCAGCGCTCTGGGGAGGAATGCGACGGAGATCATGGGCCGGCGATCGTAGGGGTTGCGGGTGTTGACGCGGAACTTGCGGATCTCGGGCGGGGCCTTCAGGCGCGCGACGAGCGCGGCGACGTCGGGCTGCTTGGGGTCGGCCTTGAGGGCGGCCTCGAGGTGTGCGACGGCCTTGCGGTAGTCCTTCGCGCGGATGGCCGCGGCCGCCTCCATCCGCGCGGTGAGCGCGGAGTCCGAGCTGCCGATGCTCTGGATGATGGCCTGCGCCTCGGCCTTCTTCCCGGCGTTCCAGGCCAGCGAGGCGAGCGCGAGGCTCACCTGCTTGCGCTCGTCGCCCTCGAGCTGGCCGTCCTTGAGCAGGAGGCGGTAGAGGGCGAGGCTCTCGTCGAGCAGCTTCTTGCGCTCGGCCTCGTCCTTCTGGCTTTGAGCGGCCTGGAAGAGGGCGTGGGCGAGGTTGCGTCGGGCCATGGCGTTGTCGGCGGCCGCGCCGTGTGCCTGGCGGTAGTAGTCGAGTGCCTGGTCGGGCTTGCCGAGGCGGTCGCAGGCGGCGGCGGCGAGGGTGTGGATGCGCAGCCCATGCTTCTTGCGCAGCTCGGCGGGCACGAGGCCCGTGCCCTGGAGGTAGTAGGCGCGGATGCTGCTCGACAGGCCGTCCTCGTTGGCCCTGAAGGCGCGGGCGAGGGCGAGCGCGGCCTGGTACTTGGCGCGCGGCACGTCGGGCGCGGCGCCGCACAGCTCGTCGAAGGCCCGCGAGGCCTCCACCAGCTCGCCCGTGCGGTACATGGATGCGATCTGCCACAGGCGGGCCGACGCGCCCGCGCCGACGGTCTCGCCGTCGGCGTAGGCCTGCCAGGCGCGCTCGAGGTGGGCGTCCGCCGTCTTCGGCAGGCCCTTGAGCGCGTAGGCGATGCCGAGCGCCCCGTGCGCGTCGGCCAGGTCGTCGTCCCCGTCGAGCGCGGCCTTCAGGTGCTCGATCGCCTGGTCGAGGTCGCGCTGGCCCTCCGCGTCGCGCCGCAGGTAGAGGCCGCCGAGCGCCACGTGGGCCTCCGCCGCGTCCTCGCCCTTCGCGTACTTCAGCATCGTCTCGTAGTAGCCCCGCGCGCGCCCGTAGTCGGGGTCGGCGAGCTGCGTGCAGGCGTAGCCGGCCAGACGGTAGACCACCACGCGGTCGGGCATGTACCGCGCGCACAGGTCCAGCGCCTTGAGCGCCTCGGGGTAGCGTCCGTCGTTGTAGTGCGCCACGGCCGCCGCGAAGGCCCTGCGCGTGCGGAACACCCGCCAGAAGCGCAGGCCCATCGGCAGGCACACCAGCAGCATCACGCCGCTCAGGATCGCGAAGACGATGACGACGGGCTTCGACCGCATAGCCGTATCGCCCCCTGACAAGCTCTCAGGTCGCCTGCATTCTAGGCCGCTCGCGGACGCTTGTCAACAGGTGGGCCCGTCCCGCGTGGGGCGTTTGAAGGGCGCTGCCGCCGCCTGCCTCTTCGCCCTGCGTGGCCCGGCGGTCAGCCGCCGGTCTGGGTGGTCGGCTTGTGCTTCTCGGTGCCTGCGGTGCCGCGGACGGGGCCGGTCTCCATCGTGCCGCGGATGACGGGCGAGCCGATGAGCTCGTATTCGCCCTTGTCGGGCACGAAGACGATCATATCGGCCTCGCCGTAGCCCTGGCCGCGGGTCAGGCGGGGCCGCCCCTCCTTCGACTTGCCCGACATGACCAGTCGGCCCGCCTTCAGGTCGTAGTCGGCCTTGCCGCACGTCGCCTGCCAGGCGTCCTTCGGCAGCTTGCCCAGCGGCGGTCGCTCGTCGGTCGCCTCGCGGCGGATCGTGCCCAGGCTTAGCATCCGCACCCCGCCCGTCGCGCTCACCTTCGTGATCTTGCGAGTCTTCGCGTCGATCAGCCCCTCCATCCGCGCGCAGTCCACCCGCAGATCGCCCTTGATCACCGTCACGTTCCCGCTGAACAGGAAGGTGCCCTGGTCGCCGTTGTAGACGACGCGCGCGGCCCACACCTCCAACTGCTCCTGCGCCGGCTCCGCAGGCTTCTTCGCGGCGGGCCCCGCCGCCTCGCCAGCCACGGCGCCGGCCGCGACCAGGCAGGCCAGGCAGATCGCTCTCATTCGCTCCATGCAACCGCTCCTCGCCACGTCCGTCGGGTTCGCGCGCCATTTAACCACATCCAGCCCCGAATGCAAGCGGCAAAAGTCCCCTCACGGCCGCCGGCCCCCGCCCGCCCGCGAATCCCGCTCGACACGCACGCCGTCTGTCGCTACCATCGCCTGCACGATGGCTGCGCGAGACGGCCCCACTCCCAGGCAGATGATCGGCGCCGACCCCCGCACGGGCCGCTTCGACGCCGCCTTCCCCACCCCGCCCCTGCGCCTCGAGACCGCGCGGACGGTGGGCGAGGGCCGCAACCGCCTCGTGCTCGCCGACAACCTCGCCCTCCTGCGCTCGATGCCCGACGAGCAGGTGGACCTCGTGGCCATCGACCCGCCCTTCGCCACGGGCCAGCGACGGCGCAGCGCCCGCAGCGACGCCTCCTTTGGCGACCGCCGCCCACGCGACCTGGCGGAGTACCTCGCCTGGCTCAACGCCCGCCTCGTCGAGATCCGACGCGTCATGACCCCGGCTGCCACCCTCTACGTCCATCTCGACTGGCACGTCGTCCACTACGTCAAGATCGAGCTCGACAAGCTCTTCGGCGCGGCGAACTTCCGCAACGAGATCGTCTGGCACTACAACTCCGGACCCCGCCGCACCCGCGACTTCGGCCGACGCCACGACCTCATCCTCCGCTACTCGAAGACCGCCGACTACCTCTTCCACCCCGACGCCGTCCGCCAGCCCTACAGCCCCGACATCCACGTCCCCGCCTCGAAGGCCCACTACTATCATCCCCGCGGCAAGGTCATGGACGACGTCTGGCGCATCCCCATCCTCGCCCAGAACGACCAGACCGAGCGCCTCGGCTACCCGACCCAGAAGCCCGAGGCACTGCTCGACGTCATCGTCCGCGCCAGCTCGAGCGAGGGCGGCCTCGTCGCCGACTTCTTCTGCGGCAGCGGCACGGCCCTCGCCGTCGCCGCGCGCCGCGGCCGCCGCTGGCTCGGCTGCGACGTCAACCCCGACGCCATCGCCCTCGCCGCCGACCGCCTTGCGGACCTGGGCACCGGCTTCGTCATGCAGCGCCATACACCCGAAGCGTGACCGTTTGGACTGCGGCGGCTCGACGCCGCTTTGGCTTCCCGCGGAGCGGGCGGCGTGCCAGCATCGCGCCCGCCTCGGCTCGCAGCCCTCCTCGGCCCCGTGACCCTGGCCATCTGGCTCTGAGCCGCAGATCCCCGGGATCTGGCCTCTGCAAGTGCTTGGCATGTCGATGGTTGCGAGTCCGAAATATCCGACACGCGTAGAGGGCGTTTCTCGCCCCTTTCCTGGCTTGCGCGACCCAGGATACCTTCCGGATTCGCTGGCCGTGGAGGGGCCTTCACGGCCATTCCTGGGCATTTCGTGTACCGGGCCACTTGCCGAGCCCGCGGCGACGGCGTGGCCGGGGGTGCGGGACAGCAGATACCGGCGACAGCGGCGTGCTTGACATTCGCCGGCGACGGGGCAATGATGGGGCACCCGTCAGGGGGCCGCAGAGGAGGACGAGCCATGGCGAGGCGATGCGGGACGACGAAGGGCTTCGGCGCGCTGTTCAAAATGGTCAGGCTTGGCGGTGCCTTCAACTGGCCGCCGCGGAGCGTGCGGGGCGACTTCTGGCGCGGCCTGCGCGAGCACGTGCGGACGTATCCCGACGGCGAGCAGACGTCGTGGGGCATCCCGTTCGAGATGGGGGAGGGCAAGGGCGCGCGCGCCATGCTCGTGGCGAAGGGACGGCCCGAGGTCACCGTGAAGGTCAACGCCACGGCCGACTTCGTGTGCGTGCTCCACGAGTGGCGGCAACTGCCTGGGGACACCCGCCGGGAGGATCCGCACGAGGGCCTCGTCGTCGCCGAGCACGTGCTGACCTACGCGGACGGCGCGACTGCGGCGGTGCCGGTCCGCGCGCGCTTCGAGGTCGCCATGGCCGAGAGCCCGGGGCCGCCGTGGCTCGCCGTGAGCTTCCGCATGCCGCGCGCCACCGACCCCGTGAATCACCCGAAGGAGATGAACTGGGGCCACGCGCAGACGGGCGTCGGCTGGGGCGGCGGCGTGCCGCTGCTGTGTGCCTTGCCGAATCCCCATCCCGACAGGAAGATCCGCTCGATCGCCATCCGCGGCCTGACCGTGTCGCCCTACGTCGTCGCGGGGATGACCCTCTACTGCGGCGCGTCGCACCCCCTGCGGCATCTGCCGCGCCGCACCTACCGCGTCGTGGCGGGCAAGAAGCCGCCGACGGTCAAGGGGGCCGAGGTCAACCTCGGCGGCGTCACCCGCATCGAGCACACCGACGGCGCGCGCGGCAAGGCGTGGCTCGCCTCGCCCCACGCAGGTCTCCACCAGGCGAAGGAGCCGGCCGAGGGTGCGGAGAACCTCGTCGAGGCCTTCGGCGCCGAGGACGCCACCGTCTCGGTCCAGGTCGAGGGGCGCCGCCAGCCGCTCCACTTCTCGCTCGGCACCGCGTTCCACAGCGGCAAGGCCCCGGCGCAGTCGGGCAAGGCGCGCCTCGAGGCGCTGGGCAGGAAGCGCCAGTGGATGCAGGTGCGCGTCCTCGACGCGGCGACGGGCGAGCCCACGCCCGCTCGCATCCACATCTCCGGCTCCCGCGGCGAGTACATCGCGCCCTACGGCCACCACGCGGTGGTCAACCCCGGCTGGTTCATGGACTACGGCGCCGACGTCATCGCCGGCGGGCGGCAGTATGCCTACGTGAACGGCGAGTTCAGCACCGACCTGCCGGTGGGCGACCTCTACGTCGAGATCGTCAAGGGCTTCGAGTATCAGCCCACCCGCACCAAGGTCAGCGTGAAGCCCGGCCAGCGGGTGCTCGAGTTGACGATCGGGCGCGTGGCCGACTGGCGCAGCCAGGGATGGGTCACCGCCGACACCCACGTCCACTTCATCAGCCCCCACACCGCCTGGCTCCAGGGCCAGGCCGAGGGGGTCAACGTCGTCAACCTGCTGGCCTCGCAGTGGGGCCGCCTGTTCACAAACGTGGGCGACATCACGGGCCGCGTCGGCGTGGTCGAGGGCGACACCGTCGTCTACGTCGGCACCGAAAACCGCAACCACATGCTCGGCCACATCTCGATGCTCGGCACCCAGGGGCAGCCCGTCTACCCCATGTGCTGCGGCGGGCCGGGCGAGTCGTGGCTCGGCGACCCCGACTTCCGGACCCTCGCCGAGTGGGCGCTGGAGAACCGGCGCAAGGGCGGCGTCGTCATCCGCCCCCACTTCCCTTTCTGCGGCCACACCGAGGACCCCGTGCCCATCCTCAAGGGCCTCGTCGACGCCCTCGAGATCCGCGACCTGCGGGGCACCGACTTCCCGACCCAGGAGTGGTATCGCTACCTCAACTGCGGCTATCGCGTCGCGGTCTGCGGCGGCACCGACAAGATGGGGGCCTACTGCGCCCTCGGCTGGATGCGCACCTACGCCCTCCTCGACGCCAACCGCCCGTTCGGCTACGACGCCTGGGCCGACGCCGTGCGTGCCGGCCGCACCTTCAGCACCACCGGCCCGCTGCTCGACATGACCGTCGAGGGCCGGCGCATCGGCGAGGCCATCGCGCTGCGCCCGACGGGCGGCAGCATCGAGGTCTCGGCCATTGCCGAGAGCGCCTGGCCCCTCGGCCAGCTCGAGATCGTCGTCAACGGCCGCGTGGTCGACGGCACGATCCGCAAGCGCGGCGCCCGGCGCCTGCGCATCACCACGCGCGTGCCCATCTCCCGCAGCGGCTGGATCGCCGCGCGCTGCCAGGGGCTCGAAGGCCATCCGGGCGGCTACATCGCCGCCCACACCTCGCCCGTCTATCTCCAGGTCGGCGACACCCGCGCCTTCGACGGCCCCGCCGCCGAGCACATGCTCGCATTGGTCAGCGGCGGCATCGAGTACCTCCAGACCCTCTCCACTGCCTTCGACGAGCCCTCCCGCAAGCGGATGGTCAAGCTCTTCAAGGAGGCCCAAGCCGAGCTCGAAGGCCGCCTCCTCGTCGAGGCCGACCACCCGCCCCATCACGGCAGGGGCACGTACCACACCCACGGACATGGCCGTGAGGCCGACCACAGCCACTGACCGCTGTTCGCCAGGCCGCTGCCATCCCGCTTCGGAGAACCCACGTGAGCCAGCCAGGACGGATCCTGATCCTCTCCATCAAGGCCGGCGCGGGGCACCTGCGCGCGGCGCAGGCGCTGGAGGCGGCCTTTGCGGAGGAGCATCCCGAGGTCGAGGTGCGCCACGTCGAGACGCTCGAGCATACGAACGCCGCGTTCCGCAAGAGTTTCACCAGGGTGTACGGGGAGCTGGTCAAGCACCTGCCGTCCGTGTGGGGCATGATCTACGAGCGGATGGAGCGGAAGGCGGTGGACAGCAAGATGAAGCGGCTGGCGGCGCTGGTCGATCGGCTCAACGCGCGGCCGCTGCTCAAGCAGGTCGAGGCCTTCGCGCCCGACCGCATCGTGTGCACCCACTACCTGCCCGCCGAGCTGCTGGGCCGCCGCCGCCGCAAGGGCAAGCTCGACGCCCCGCTGTTCGTCACCCTCACCGACTACGATATCCACACGATGTGGATCCAGGCGGGCGTGGACGGCTACTTCGTGGCGACCGACGAGATGGCGCACGCCCTGCGGGCCAAAGGCGTCGGCGACGCGACGGTGGACGTCACGGGCATTCCCATCCTGCCCGTCTTCGCGGCCCGCTACCCCGGCAGGGCCGCGATGCGCGAGCGCCTGGGCCTGCGGCCCGAGCCGCCGACGGTGCTGGTGGCCGCGGGCGGATTCGGCATGGGCAAGCTGGACGCTACGGTGGCCAGCCTCGCCGACGCGGCCGACGACGCCCAGCTCCTGGCCATCGCCGGCCGCAACGAGAAGCTCGAGGCCAGGCTCCGCGCCGTCGCCGCGACGCGCCCAGGCAGGATCGTGCCCTTCGGCTTCGTGGACAACATGCACGAGCTGATGGCCGCAAGCGACTTCGCGGTCACCAAGTGCGGCGGCCTCACGAGCAGCGAGTGCCTCGCCATGGGCCTCCCCATGGTCATCATCCACCCCATCCCCGGCCAGGAGGAGCGTAACGCCGACTTCCTGCTCGAGCGTGGCGTCGCCGTGCGCGCCAACTCGCCGGCGCACCTCGCCTACAAGGTCGGGCGGCTGCTCGCGGACCCCGCCCGCCTCGCCGTCATGTCCGCCGCCGCCCGCCGCTGCGCCAAGCCTCGCGCCGCCTACGACGTCGCGGAGCGGGTGATGCGTGACGTCTGATGCGTGAGCGGATGACCGCGTCTTGCCAGGTCCGTCGCCAGCCCCGTCAGGGGCGACCGGACCGTAGCCCAGGGCGACCACGGGGAGCCCTGGGATCGCGAGCGTGCAAAAGCCCAGAGCCCCTGACGGGGCTGGTGAAGACACGGATCCCATTGTGGAGGAGTGCAGTCGTGGCTGAGCAGCGACCGAGCATCCTGGTCCTGATGCCCGACCAGATGCGGGCGGATTGCATGGGCTGCGCGGGACACCCGCAGATCCGAACGCCGAACATGGACCGCCTTGCGGCCGAGGGCATGCGCTTCACCCAGGCGTGCACCGTCAGCCCGCTGTGCATGCCGGCCAGGGCGTCGTTCATCAGCGGCCTCTACGTCCACAATCACAGCATGTGGGCGAACGCGGGACAGCTTCCGCCCGAGGACGACTCGCTGTTCCAGCGCCTCCAGGCCGCGGGCTACCACACCGCGCACGTGGGCAAGAGCCACTACTACGCCCACGGCGGCTTCCACATGCGCGACCGCGAGCCCTACATGCACGCCCGCGGATTCGACACCCTCCACGAGACGACCGGCCCCTGGGCCACGTGCACGACCGATTCGTACATGACCGACGACTGGGCCGCGAAGGGCCTGCTGAAGGCGTTCCGCGACGACTACCGCGAGCGCCGCGAGCACCAGGGCGTCGCCGTGTGGCCGAGCCCGCTGCCGACCGAGGACTTCATGGACAGCTACATCGGCCGCCAGGCGGTGCGCTTCATCGACGGCTACGACCGCGAGGAGCCCTTCGCGCTCTTCGTCGGCTTCGGCGGCCCCCACGAGCCGTGGGACGCGCCGGGCGCCTACGCGTCGATGTACGAGCCCGCCGAGACGCCGCCGCGCATCGAGCCTGCCGAGCCCGGCGACTGGCTGCCCGACCACGCCGCCGAGTGGCAGCGCAGCGGCCGCCACCATCTGGACGCGGACATCACGGGCCGGCTGCGGGCGAACTACTACGGGAAGATCTCGCTGATCGACCGCTGGTTCGGCGAGATCCTGGCCGCGTGCCAGCGCAAGGGCGTGGCCGACGACCTGCTCGTCGTCTTCTGGAGCGACCACGGCGAGATGGCGGGCGACCACGACCTGCTGCACAAGAGCCGCTTCTTCGAGGGCGCGCTCCGCGTGCCCTTCGTCGTCCGCTGGCCTGGGCACATCGAGGCGGGGCAGACCTCCGAGGCGCTCGTGGGCACGGTGGACATCCTGCCGACGGTGCTGGAGGCCGTCGGGGCCGAGGTGCCTGCGCGCGCGATGGGCCACTCGCTGTGGCCCGTGCTCGGCGACCCGTCGGCGCGGGTGCGCGAGTGCGCTTTCAGCGAGGTGCACCGCGGCGGCCGCCGCATCCTCATGGCCTGCACCGAGCGGGCCAAGTACGCGGCCTTCGGCGACGGCCAGGGCTACATGCTCTACGACCTCGCCGAGGACCCCCACGAGCAGCGCAACCTCCTCGGCCACCCCGACGCCGCCGCCCTCGAGGCCGAGATGCGCGACCGCCTCCTGCGCTTCCTCTGCCAGTCGCAATACGTGATGCAGAACCCGTAGGGGGCGAGGCAGCCGCCGCGGGGATCATTCCCGCGCGCGCTGCTGCCTCTCGCGCTCGAGCTCGGCGAGCACCTCGACCGTGAAGCCGCCGTGCCAGGCCTCCCCCTCGCGGTAGAGCCAGTCGTTGAGGTCCCCGGCCCTCACGGCGACGGCGTCCCCGCCCTGGATGCCCTGGGCGCTGACGGGATCGTTCTCCAGGATCCCGTGGATCGTGTCGCCCTCGATCAGGTGGCTGCGGCTGGCCTGGG
>CBFDBL010000110.1:0-12427 GCA_965603035.1 uncultured bacterium | reverse complement strand
CGCCCAGCCCTGGTCGCGGCGGTGGAAGGTCAGCATCCGCTCGACCGTCGCGCCGAGCAGCGGCTCGGCCTTGAGCCCCTCGTAGAGCTCGAGGCGCCGGGCGGTCGTCCTGGCCAGCTCGTCGAGCGCGCGGGCCGCGGCCTCCGCGTCGGCCTCGCGGCGGACGGGCGCCGCCAGCCGCTGCCGCAGGTGGTCCTCGACCGCGTAGAGCCGCGACCACGCCCACCCGCGCTGGAAGAAGGCGACCCGCTGCCGCACCAGGTCGCCGTCGGCTCGCGCCGCCGCGTCCTCGAGCAGCTCGTCGCAGCGGGCCACCACCCTCGGCGGGAACAGCGGCACCTGCTGGCGCACGCGGCCCAGACCCTCGAACCACTGCCCCTCGCGCCGAGCCTGCCACGCCGCCTCCCACGTGTCGAACAGACGCTCCATCGCCTGCGCCGAGCGGCCGAAGAGCCCGCGGCAGAACTCGCGCTCGAGCTCGCGCCAGTCCTGCTCGGGGTCCCAGTGCAGCCGCGCCGCGACGTAGAGCAGCGGCCCCATCGTCGCCCACACCGGGCAGTCCTCGACGAAGTAGGCCCGCACGCCCGCCCGCTCGCACCAGCGCAGGTCGGCCGCGAGCTCGCGCGGGAAGTAGCGCGGCACGACCCACGTCAGCCCGTAGTAGTCGTACTTGCACAGGTTCCGCGTCGCCTTCAGCCAGCCCCTGAGCATGTCGCGGTCGCCGTCGCGGTAGCGGCGATCGTGGTGCTGCGAGGTGTCCTGCGTGTGCCAGACCCAGACGTTGGGCTCGATGGCGAAGGGCGGAGGCACCTCGGTCTCGTTGTAGGCGATGCAGCCGAGCACGCAGTCGGGGTGCGTCTTGGCGACCTCGCGCGCCACGCGGTTGACGAACGTGAAGTAGCTGCCCGAGTGGACGACGCGGCCGCGGAGCCTCCGCCTCGGCGCGTCGAGCGCTGCACAGGCCGCGCAGCAGCAGCAGCCCCAGCCGTCGTTGATGCCGAGGGAGAAGAAGCGCCGCTTCGGGTCCGCGTCGAACGCCTTCCGCGCCGCCTCCACGCAGAGCCGCACGACGCCCTCCTGCGAGAAGCACGGCTGCCACGACTGGTCGCGGTCGTCGCGCGGGATGTGGCGGGTGCCGTCCTCGCGGGTGGGGAAGTACTCGGGGTGGGGCTTCGCGTAGCGGCTGGGCACGACGATGCGGTAGAGATTGTGGGAGAAGTCGCCGGGCCGGCCCCGCCGGTCCACGCTCAGGCGGTTGCGCGTCCCCCACAGGTCGCAGCCGAGCTGCGGGTCCCGCTCGCCCACGTAGCTGAACCCCTTCGACCACACGGCGTAGAATGTCCTGGGATCGAAGGCGGGCACCGTGCGCCATCGTGACGGCCTCGCGCTCACGTCGCGGCGCTTCGGCACGTGCTCGAACAGCTCGGTGGGCATGAGCCAGCGGACGCCGACCGCCTCGTGGAGCAGTGTGTAGACGCCGTAGCGGGTCGCCAGGTCGTTCCGCCCGACGATGGCGAGCTTGCCCCCCGCCGCGACGGCGTTGAAGCCGTCGGTGCCCAGCTCGCCCTTCGGCAGCCCGCGCGCGGCGGCGAGCCGGGTGGCGCCGATGTAGACGCCTGGCGTCTCACACGGCTCGCGCGCGATGGCCAGCTTGGCGCCCGTGGCCTTCTCGACGTAGCGCTGAAGCTCCTCGGCCGCGAAGCGCTCGCCCTGGCTCGGCTCGGCAGGCACCACGATGGCTGCAACGGGGCGGCCGTCGTCAACCAGCGTCACTTGGCCGCGCGCCGCGTACGCCGACATGCTGGCTAGCAGCGCGGCCGCCGCCAGCGCACACACCGCGTTCGTCCTGCACTCACCCCGTACTGGCTTCTTCCTGTCACGCATCACGCATCACGCATCACGCATCAGGTTTCAGGATGACCGCCAGCGTCTCGCTCGGCTCCGAGACGATCTTCTCGCACGCCGCGGGCGCCTCGGCGAGCGGGAAGACGTCGCTGATCAGCGGCTCGACCTTGAGGGTGCCCTCGGCGATCGCGCGGAGGCACTCCTCGAGGTTCCGCCGCGTGCTCCACTTGACGATCACGTCGGGGTAGTCGTCGCCGTGCTCCCAGGCCTCGTCGTGGTAGCCGGGGCCGGTGCGTGCGGAGCTGCGGATATCCACGTTGCCGAGGCTCGCGGCGAGGCCGACGGAGATGGTGGCGCCGCCGACCACGACGATGCGGCCCCAGCGATGGCCGTCGGGCGCCTCCTTCATCATCCCGTAGAGCTGGCGGAGGCACTCGGTCGCGTCGCCGCCGAAGGCGATGATGCCCGCGTCGAGGCCGTGGCCGCGGCAGAACGCGACGACCGCCGGCACGGGATCGCCCTCGGTCACGTTCAGCACCGCGTCGGCGCCCAGCTCCTGCGCCTTCTCCAGCCGCTTGGTGAAGCGGTCGAGCCCCACCACGTGGGTGCCGCACAGCCGCGCGAACTGCGCGGCGAGCTGACCCACCGTGCCCAGCCCAGCCACCGCCACGTTCTCGCCATACGCGGGCTCGGCACGGCGCACGGCGTGCAGCGCCGTCGCCGCCAGGTGGCAGAAGGCCGCCTCCTCGAAGCTCACGCCCTCGGGGATCGGCACGCTGAGGTTCACCGGCACCGCGGCGTGGCTCGCGTGCTGCGCGTAGCCGCCGCCCATGCACGCGATGCGGTCGCCCACCCGATAGCGCGCGACCCCCTCGCCGAGCTGGATGACCGTGCCCGCGTTCTGATAGCCGAAGGGCTTGGGCGGCGAGTCCTTCGGGCTCTCCCGCCGCCTCGGGATGCCGCCGAGCTCCGTGCCCGAGCTGATGAGGCTGGCGCCCACCTCGATGAGCACCTGCCCCGCCTTCGGCTCCGGCACCGCCTCCTCGATCACGTGGAACCGCCCCTGGCCATCGATCGCCGCGACCTTACGCATCGCATTCTCCTGCCATCGTGCCGTTACCCAACGGAAGCCCTCGTGCCGCGATGATAGCGGGAGCCGGGCGTCGAAGCAAGTCGTGGGCTATGGGCAGGAAGGCGGGTCGCCCTCGGCGCCTTCCGGCTCTGCGTTCTTGCCTCGCTGTCGTCTGAACCGCTCGATCGCCTGGCGGGCGCGCTCGGCCTGGGCGCTGTGCAGGACCTCGTCGGGCGGCGGCCGCTTCTTCAGGCGCTCGAACCACGCGGGCTCCGGCAGGGCGAGCGCGCGCAGGACGGGCCGCCACCACTTCCGCCGCTGCGACGCGAGCCCGAGGAAGCAGCCGGCCAGCACCATCCCCGGCAGCGCGCCGAAGGCGAGCAGGCCCAGCGCGCCCCACTCCCGAACGTCGGCCCACCCGCTCGGCAGGGTCGGCCGCGCGAGCAGGGTGGACGCGTAGAGCAGCGTGGCACACAGGCCCGCCCCGAGCACCGCGCACGCGAAGACGACGCGCTCCCGGCGCCCAGAGAGCCGCGACGCCAGCCGCCCGGTCAGGAACATCCCGAGCACGGCCGCCGCCGGCCACGCGCCGGCGAAGGGGTCCACCCGGAACAGCGCGGCAAGGCGCTCGGAGAGATGGCCGCGGAAGTCCCCGCCGCCGATCCCCCACGAGACGGGGAACAGCAGCGCCCAGCCCCACACGAACAGCGTGACGCCAGCACAGGCCAGCAGCACGACGGTCGGCGTCGCTCCCCGCTCCCGCAGGCCCACGAGCAGGCAGGCACACACCGACGCGACCAGCCCCCACCAGGCTGTGCCGACCACCCGGGCCACGAGCTCCCTGGGGTCCTGGCGCTCCTCGAGCATGACCGCGGCCCCGAACTTCCTGAGCGCCCCATAGGCCCCGCGGGCCTCCGGCTCCGTCGAGCCGACGCCGATGCCCTCCGGCGTCCTCGGCGCGGCGCGGGTCACGACGACGGCATCGACCCGGCCACGGCGCAGCGACAGGGCGAGCCCGTCGTAGTGCCAGGTCTCGTCGCTCCCCCGCCCGCGGCGTGTGAAGGGTGGGCCGAGCGCCAGCTCGATGGCGTCGGGGGCGTCGCCGAGCCTGGCGCCGCAGGCGCCCACCCCCGGCACGATCTCGGCCGGCCCTGGGCGCGGCGCCTGCGCCAGCGCCTCGTCCCCGGGCGGCGACTCGCCCGGGAAGCCCAGGTGCTCGCTGAGCACCGTGCGGCCCTCCCGCTCCTCGACGGTGAAGCGCTCGCGGCGGAACACCTTGACCGAGCGGACCCGCCCCTGCGCGTCGATGCCGAAGGCCACGCCCCGCGGCCCGTCCCACAAGGCGACCCCCATGCGCCGAACGAGCCGCGCCCGCGCCCGGGTGAGTAGCCCGCATGCCAGCAGGAGGTAGAGACCGACGCCCGCGACGAGGATCGCCGCGCCGACGACGAGCGACTTCCAGAAGCCCGTCCTCATCGAGCCGCTCCCGTGATGCCCTGTCCAGGGCGGCGGGCGCCTAGGCGTCCTCGTCGAGCTCGAGCTCCTCGAAGTCCTCCTGGCCGGCCCCGCAGTCGGGGCACACCCAGTCCACGGGCAGGTCCTCGAACGACGTGTTGGGCTCGACGTCGTTGTCGGGGTCGCCCTCCTCGGGGTCGTAGACATACCCGCAGAGCGTGCAGCGCCACTTGGTCATCGTCGTTCTCCTGTCTCCCGTTGGCGCCAACAATGAAGCGCGTGGCCCGCGAATTGTCAACATGAAATCCGCGGAATCCGGCGCGAGCGCTGTTTGCCCTTGACAGCCCCGCGCGGCGGGCTATACTATCGAGTCGTCCCCCCACGCTTCCCCGCCAAGGATCGCCGCACCCCCATGCCCCCCAAAGGTGCCGTCGCCGCGTCGGACCGCGAGCTGTCCGCCATCGAGCGCCTGCTCGACCTCAACCGCAAGGCCGCCCACGAGGCCCCCGCACGCGAGGAGCGCCCCCGCAGGGCGCCCCGCAGGACCGCTCGCAGGGCCGCGCCCAGCGCACCCGGCGTCCGCGCCATCCCGCTCGACCAGCTCAGCCCCAACCCCGCGCAGCCGCGCCAGACGCTCCACGACGGCGCCATGGACGAGCTCGCCGACTCGATTCGCGCCCAGGGGGTCATCCAGCCGCTGCTCGTGCGCCCGCACCCCGACGACGCCGGCCGGTTCCAGATCGTCGTTGGCGAGCGCCGCTTCGTCGCCGCCGGCCGCGCAGGGCTCGACGCCGTGCCCTGCATCGTCCGCACCCTCGACGACCGCCAGACCTTCCTCATCTCCGTCGCCGAGAACGTGGCCCGCGAGGACCTCAATCCCATCGACGAGGCCGCGGCCTACCGCCGCATGCTCGACGACGGCTACGCGGCCAACCAGGGCGAGATCGCCGGCCTCATCGGCGTCCACCGCACCCGCGTCTCCCGCAAGCTCAAGCTGCTCGGCCTCGACCCCCGCATCCAGACCCACATCCGCTCCACCCCCGCCGAGGCCCTGTCGCTGACGCATCTCGAGGAGCTGACGCGACTGGAGGCGGGCGACACCCAGCACGAGCTCTACCGAGCGGCCGTCGCCCGCGGCCTGTCCACCCGCGAGCTGCACGCACGCGTCGAGGCCCAGCTCGTACCCCACCCGCGCCGGCGGCCGGGCCTCTCGCGCACCGTCATCGCCCTCGACAGCGGCGCCCGCATCACCGTCTATCCCGCCCATGTCAACCTCCGCATCCCCCGCCAGGCGGGCGACGACGTCGGCCTGCCTCGCATCGTGGGCGAGCTCGAAGGCATCCTCGCCGAGCTCCGCTCCCGCCTCGACACCTGACGTCCTCGCCCCGCCGTCGCCGGGCCGCCTGCTGCCCGAGGCCCAAGCGCCCCGCGGCGGCCAGGCGCTGGAGGCTCCGTACCCCACCAACGTGCACAGGACGGCGGGACGAATGATGCCACACTTTCGGAAGTGTGGCATCATTAAGCAGGCCAGCCACGCACGGTCTCTACCGAGCGGGCGTCGCCCACGAGCTGCACGCACGCGTCGAGGCCCAGCTCGCACCCCACCCGCATCCCCCGCCAGGCGGGCGACGACGTCGGCCTGCCTCGCATCGTCGGCGAGCTCGAAGGCATCCTCGCCGAGCTCCGCTCCCGCCTCGACGGCTGACGGCCCCCGTGACGACGCGCTGCGCCGGGGATCGAGAACCTCGACTTACGTCGATCCGGGCACCGGAGGGCCGATCGGGCCCTCCGTAAGCCTTTGGAATGCATATACTTACAAGTCCGAAAAACCAGACGCCCAAGAATCCAATCCTACGCGTTCTGGAGGCCCTGCGCGACCTGGGAGACCTTCGTCGCGCGCGTGGCTCTAAGGGGCGTGTACGGGGCTGTACGGGCGTGCTGCGTACAGGGACACTTGCCCGACGGCGGACGCGCCGCCCCGGCGCAGCGGCGCCGGCGGCCAGAGAGGGGCGGTCTGGGGAGGGGCGCGAGGGCGACGACGGCAGGGTCTACGTGGCGAAGATGAACATCGGCTTGATGGGGACCGTTTTTGGTGATACAGTGGCAGACGTCATGGCGGGCTCGGTCAGCCGTGACGAAGCGCGGATGCTGGACGGCATCGTGCACTGATGCGCCAGAGGGGCCGCGGGCCGGCAACTGAGAGATCCCACAGTCAACCGCAGGCGCGAACGCGGAGGATGCGAGGGATGAGCGCAGGTCGCACGCTCGTCGGCTTCTCGCTCGACCATCCCAAGGCCGTGGCCATCGTGATGGTGGCCGCGACGCTGGCGCTGGCCGCGCTGATCCCCATGGTCAAGGTGGACACGGACCCCGAGAACATGCTCTCGGAGACCGAGGCGGTCCGGGTCTTCCACAACGAGATGAAGCGCGAGTTCACACTCCACGACATGGTCGTCCTCGGCATCGTCAACGACAAGGACCCCGACGGCGTCTTCAACCCCGGCTCGCTGACAAAGGTCTACGAGCTCACCAAGTTCGCCGAAGGGCTGCGCTGGCCCGACCCGCACGACCCCGACGCGGAGGTCGGGGTGATCGAGATCGATCTGCTGGCGCCCTCGAAGGTGGACAACATCGAGCCCGTGCCTGGCCAGCCGGGCACGGTGCGCTTCGAGTGGCTCATGGCCGAGCCGCCGACGACCCGCGAGGCGGCACGCACCATCCGCGAGAGGGCCAAGGCCAATCCCCTGCTCGACGGCACCCTCGTCAGCGAGGACGGCAAGGCCCTCTGCCTCTACCTGCCGCTCACCTCGAAGGATCTCTCCTATCGGGTCTACTCGGCGCTCCAGGCAGAGATCGCGAAGCTCGAGGGCGACGAGCAGTATCACATCACCGGCCTGCCCGTGGCCGAGGATACCTTCGGCGTCGAGATGTTCATCCAGATGGCCATCTCGGCGCCGCTCGCGATGCTGGTCATCTTCATCCTCATGTTCGTCTTCTTCCGCAAGCTGGTGCTCATCGTGAGCCCGCTCATCGTGGCGATGGTGAGCGTCGTGTGCACCATGGGCCTGCTCATCGGCACGGGCCACACCGTCCATATCATGAGCTCGATGATCCCCATCTTCATCATGCCCATCGCGGTGCTGGACTCGATCCACATCTTGAGCGAGTTCTTCGAGTACTACCAGCAGACCAAGGATCGGCGGAAGACGAGCGAGCGGGTGATGGAGGAGCTCTTCAGCCCGATGCTCTACACGTCGCTGACCTCGGCGGCGGGCTTCGCGTCGCTGGCGCTCACGCCGATCCCGCCGGTGCAGGTCTTCGGCGCGTTTGTGGCCATCGGCGTGATGCTGGCCTGGGTGCTCACCGTGACGTTCATCCCCGCCTACACGATGCTCATCCCGGAGCGGTGGCTGGCGAACTTCGGTGCCGTGCGCCACGAGGACGAGGCGGTGACGCGGCTGGGGAAGGTGCTGCGGTGGCTCGGCGGCTTCGCCTATCATCGGGCAAAGCTCATCCTGGTGGCCACCCTTCTCGTCGCGGCGGTCGCGGGCTACGGCATCAGCCGCATCCAGATCAACGACAACCCCGTCAAGTGGTTCACCAAGGGGCACCCCATCCGCGTGGCCGACCACGTGCTCAACGAGCACTTCGGCGGCACCTACATGGCCTACCTCGTCCTCGAGCCCGAGCAGACCGAGCGGAAGACCGCCGACGTGACGAAGGCGCTCGACGCCCGCCTCGATATGCTCATTGCCACGCTCAAGGAGGACTTCCCCGAGGCCGTGCCGACCGTCGAGCAGGCCCGCACCCTGGCCGCCGACATGGCGAGGCAGGCCGCCTCGGGCGACGCGCTGCTCGACGCCCTCTCCAAGGAGGTCGCGAAGCGGAAGGGCGCGGCGGAGGGCGACGCCGCCGACGCCTGGGCCGAGGTGGCCGGCGCCGTCGGCTCCGAGCGCCTCGTCAAGCAGACCTTCAAGCGGCCCGATGTGCTCCGCTACATCCACGACCTCCAGCAGGCCCTCCTCGACACCCAGGTCGTCGGCAAGAGCAACTCCGTCGCCGACATTGTCCGCAAGGTCTACAAGGAGCTCATGGAGGGCGAGGAGGAATACTACCGCGTCCCCGACTCCCAGGCCGCCGTGGCGCAGTGCCTCCTGTCGTTCCAGAACAGCCACGACCCTGACGACCTGTGGCACATGGTCACGCCCGACTACCGCAAGGCCAACCTCTGGGTGCAGCTCCGCAGCGGCGACAACCGCGACATGGAGAAGGTCGTCGCGTTCGTGGACCGCTACCTCGCGGAGCACGCGCCGCCGGTGGCGCTCCGGCACCGCTGGTTCGGGCTGACCTACATCAACGTCGTGTGGCAGGACAAGATGGTGTCGGGGATGCTCCAGTCGTTCCTGGGCAGCTTCCTCATCGTGTTCGTCATGATGGTCGTGCTGTTCCGCTCGCCGCTGTGGGGCCTGCTGTCGATGATCCCCTTGACGGTGACCATCGCGTTCATCTACGGCTTGATCGGGCTGATCGGGAAGGACTACGATATGCCCGTGGCGGTGCTCTCGGCGCTGTCGCTGGGGCTGGCGGTGGACTTCGCGATCCACTTCCTCGCCCGCTCGCGGTCGGCGGCGGCGCAGCACGGCTCGTGGGAGAAGGCGGCGGTGCCCATGTTCGGCGAGCCGGCGCGGGCGATCACGCGCAACATCATCGTCATCGCCGTGGGCTTCCTGCCGCTGCTGGCGGCGCCGCTGATGCCCTACAAGACGGTGGGCTTCTTCATGGCGGCGATCCTGGCCGTGAGCGGCGTGGCCACGCTCTTCGTGCTCGCCGCGCTGATGCGCGTGCTGGCGCCCGTGCTCTTCAAGGCGAAGACACCGCTGGGCGCGACCTGCAACTGCGGGGTGTGCATTGCTTCCTCGATCGGCGTCGTGCTGGTGGTGGCGCTGGGCATCCACCAGTACTCGACGCTCGGCTGGACGACCCTGACGTGGATGAGCGTGGCGGCCATCCCGATCCTCACGCTCATCTGCGGGCGGATGTCGCGCCGCGCAGCCTGCAAGCGGGCCGAGACCGCCGCGATAGAGGGCTGACCTGCACTCGAATAGGACCTATAGGACCTATGGGTCCTATGCAGCGAAAGGAGGCCCGTAATGCCTGCTCGAAGCACACTCGCTGTGGCTCTCATGGCCGCCCTGGCTCTGGCCGCTCTGGCCGGCGAGCCGACGGTCGAGGCGATCGTCCACAAGGCCAACCTGACGGCCTACTACCAGGGCGACGACGGCCGCGCCAACGTCCACATGGTCATCACCGACGCCCAGGGCCGCACCCGCGAGCGGAGGCTCGTCATCCTCCGACGCGACGTCAAGGACGGCGGCGACCAGAAGTTCTACGTCTACTTCCAGGAGCCGGCCGACGTCCGCAAGATGGTCTTCATGGTCTGGAAGCACGTGGACACCGACGACGACCGCTGGCTCTACCTCCCCGCGCTCGACCTGGTGAAGCGCATCGCCGCCTCCGACAAGCGCACCAGCTTCGCAGGGTCCAACTTCCTCTACGAGGACGTCTCGGGCCGCGGCATCGCCGAGGACACCCACACCCTCGCCGAGACCACCGACGCCCACTACGTGCTCGACAACGTGCCCAAGGACCCCAAGAGCGTCGAGTTCGCCTCCTACAGGCTCTGGATCGACAAGCAGACCTTCATGCCCATGAAGGCCGAGTACCTCGACGCCGACGGCCGGAAGTACCGCGTCGTCGAGGCCCTCGAGGTCAAGGAGATCGGGGGCTTCCCCACCGTGGTGAAGTCGAAGGTCAGCGACCTCAAGTCGGGCGGCCACACCGTCTCGACGTTCTCCGAGATCCGCTATAACATCAAGCTGCCCGACAGCGTCTTCACCGAGCGCTACCTGCGCCGCGCGCCGAGGAGATACCTGAGGTGACGGGGGACGCCGTCCGACCGCTCCGCTGGGAGCCAAAGCGGCGTCGAGCCGCCGCACTCCATAGGCCCGGCGGCGGCCACCGATCGGCGAGGCGTGCTTTTCTATGGACTGCGGTGGCTGGACACCGCTCTCACTTCTCGCGGAGCGAGCGTCGAGGGTGGCGCCCGGGGATGTGGGCAGAGCTCAGCAAGTAGGAGAGAGGGCCCCCGTGGTGAGCTTCCTGTGCGCCCGACGTTCGGGAGAGAGAGCCCTCGGCACCGCTTGCGCTCCGCTCAGGATGACCCGGCTTGCTGGCGCCATCCTGCTGTTGGCATCCGTGGGCGCGACGCACGTGCTGGCACAGGAAGGCGCCGACCCGCCGGAGAGGCCGCGGTTCCAGCTCTCGCTGAGGAAGGCCATCGAGGCGCTCCCGTTCACCGTCCACGGCTTCTTCGAGACGCGCGGCGGCACGCGACTCCAGAAGGACCCCAACATCTCCGAGACCGCGTCCATCGGGGAGAGCCGCCTCCAGCTCGAGCTCACCAAGAGCGTCGCCATCGGCGACTACCGCCCCGAGTTCCGCCTCAAGGCCGACTTCCTCTACGACGCGGTGACCGACGACCTGACGGCCGACGTGCGCGAGGCCTACGTCGTCTTCTCGCCGCTCGAGATCGCCGACCTCAAGCTCGGCCGCCAGATCCTCACCTGGGGCACCGGCGACCTGATCTTCATCAACGACCTGTTCCCGAAGGACTGGCAGAGCTTCTTCATCGGCCGCGACGACGAGTACCTCAAGGCCCCGAGCGACGCGGCGCGGCTCAGCCTCTTCTTCGACGCGGTCAACGTGGACATCGCCTACACCCCGCGCTTCAGGGCGGACAACTACATCACGGGCGAGCGCATCAGCTACTGGAGCGACATGCTCGGCCGCCGCGCCGGCGAGGCGAACAAGGTCCGCGACGAGGAGCCCGACGACTGGATCGACGACGACGAGATCGCCGTCCGCGTCTACCGGAACATCTCGGGCTACGAGCTCGCCCTCTACGGCTACCACGGCTACTGGCGCACGCCCGCCGGCATGAACCCCCTCACGGGTCGCGCCACCTTCCCCGACCTCGACGTCGTCGGCGCCAGCATCCGCGGCAACGTGGGCAAGGGCATCGGCAACGCCGAGGTCGGATACTACAACTCCCGCGACGACAGCCGCGGCGCCAGCCCCTTCGTCCGCAACAGCGAGTTTCGCGCACTCGTCGGCTACGAGCAGGAGGTCGCCCGCGACCTCACCGCCGGCGTCCAGTACTACATCGAGTGGATGATGGACCACGACCGCTACCGCCGCACCCTGCCCGCCGGCGTCCACGCCCGCGACAGGGTGCGCCACCTCGTGACCCTGCGGCTGACCAGGCTGCTGATGAACCAGAACCTCGAGCTCTCGCTCTTCACCTTCTACTCGCCCAGCGACAGCGACGCGTACCTGCGGCCGAAGGCCCGCTACAAGATCGACGACCACTGGTCGGCCGAGGTCGGCGCCAACCTCTTCCTCGGCGCGCGCGCCCACACCTTCTTCGGCATGTTCGAGCGCAACACCAACGCCTACCTCGGCGTCCGCTACAGCTTCTGACCGTTCACCCGTGCGGAGGAGCCGCGGGGGCAGCCCTGGCTCCGTCGCTCGCTGGCGTGACCACCCACCCGCCCGGGGACGTCACAGTAGTCGTCTCGCAGCGGTCATCGGCGTTCGTGGGCCTGCGCTCGTGCGGGGGTTGCCCCCGGGTTCAGGCTTGCCCTCTCCCTCCAGCCACCTGTGGCCCTCCGCATTCGCAGGCCTCCCCGTCGCGCCCGCCCCGCACACCCACCGGCGAGCCAAGCGATGTGCGCGGCCCTCGGCAGGGCCAGGCCGGTCAGTAGAATGATATCGGAGTTACGTAACTCCGATACTCATTCCACGCGTCTCCGAGGAGCGACCTGTGGGCCTGCGGCCGTGTAGGGAGAGCCTTCCCCGCCCCGCCCGACCGCGGACACCCGCCGGCGAGCCGAGCGATGTACGCGGCCCTCGGCAGGGCCAGGCCGGTCGCTAGATTGATCTCGCAGTTACGTAACTCCGATACTCATTCCACGCCTCTCCGAGCAGCGACCTGTG
>CBFDBL010000109.1:0-12448 GCA_965603035.1 uncultured bacterium | reverse complement strand
CTGACGCGGGCCTCATGGGAGCGACGCAGAGCGTCGAAGATCCCGTCCCCGCGCGGGAGCGCGGGGACGAGAAGAGGATCGTGGGAGCTTCAGCCTTCCTCCTGACCCAGGTAAGCGGCCGGGTTCTCCATGAAGGCCTTGTAGATCTGGTAGTGGTCGGTGTCCTCGTAGGCCACGGGCGCGACGGGGGCGCGGTCGAAGCTGTAGATGGTGGCGCCTGGGCAGGCGAGCAGGATGGGCGAGTGGGTGGCGATGATGAACTGCGCGTGGCCGCCGGCCGCCATCTGCTGGAGCACCGCGAGCAGCTCGAGCTGGGTCTTCGGCGAGAGCGCGGTCTCGGGCTCGTCGGCCAGGTAGAGGCCCTTGATGGCGTAGCGGGAGCGGAAGTAGGCCATGAGCGACTGGCCGTGGCTCTGGGTCATGAGCGACTCGCCGCCGAAGTAGTCCAGGATCCCGGGGGTCGAGCTGGCCCAGTCGTCGAGCAGGCGGGCGAAGGCCCGGAACTCCTGCGACGCGAAGTACGACCCCGGCACCGGCCCGCGCGTCCAGCGGAGACCGATGGCGCGGTGGAGCTGCGCCTCGTGGGGGTTCCGCTCGAACCGCGCGCGCTTCAGACCCTGCCAGATGTGGATGTCGCACTTCCGCGCGATGGCCTCCAGCAGCGTGGACTTCCCCGTCCCGTTCTCGCCGATGAAGAAGGTCACAGGCGTCTCGAAGGCGAGTATGCGCGTCTGCTGGAAGATCGCCAGGTTGAACGGGTACCGCTCCGTGGTCGGGTATCTCTCGGGGTGGAGCTCCACGCGTGCCAGATGCATCGACTCTCCTCGCTATTCGCCGCGGGGGGCGCCCTGCGGAGCGCGAGGCCGTCGCCGCGTCCCGCCCCGGGGCTGGTAGGGGTTGGCGAACTCACCCGTCGCGTCGAGGAACCGCCGGGCACCGCCCGTCTTGTCGATGACCAGGGTGCCGACGCGCTGAAATCCCTGGGCCTTGGCCTCGGGCGTGATGCGGACCGTCTCGCGCGGGCGGTTGCGGCCCTCCTGGTACATGCGGCCGCCCTCGCACACGATGGGCAGGCGCTTGAGCTCCAGGTCCATGCGCGTCGGCCAGACGGTGGCGACCAGGTAGTTGACCGTGTTGACGTAGCCGAACAGGGAGCCGTGGGCGATCTGCTCGACCCCGTCGGCCTGAGTGCAGGTGATGGTATGGACCTCGCCGCAGAGGTAGAGGTCTGCCCCATGCTTCGCGAGGGTCTGCCAGAGCGGGGACCGTCGGCCGCCCTCGAGCATCAGACGGCTGGAGGCCCGCGCGCGGACGGGCGCGACGATGGGCGTGTGGCCCATGACCACGACGTGGTCGGCGTCGCTGTGGTCGGCGAGCGTCCTCTCGAGCCAGGCGAGCTGCTCGCCCGCCACGGTCGTGCGAATGCCCTTGCCAGGATCGGGCGTGAAGACGTCCACGGCGACGAGCAGCGTGCCCTTGTGGAGGCGCCACCAGGCGGTGCCCTTGAAGCCGGGCGGGCCGTTGAGCGGCATCTTGAGGTGGTCGCGGAAGGCCTTCTTGAAGTGGGGGACCAGCTTCGCCTTGGCGGGTGGCCAGGGGTTGTCGCCGACCTCGTGGTCGCCGATGGCCGTGTAGAAGGTCAGACCGTGGTCGCGCATCCGCCGCGTCCAGGCGCCGTAGTAGAGGTGGGCGAGGTGCTCGATCTGGTCGGGGCCGTCGCACCAGCGGCCCATCACCAGGTCGCCCGCCACGAGCACGAAGTCGGGCTTCTCGGCCCGGATCGCCTCGAGCACGTAGCCGAGCGCGTCCTCCCACTTCGGCTCGGGGTAGGCCACGTCCACGTTCAGGAAGTCCGGGATGCTGACGAAGCGCCACGGCCCCGCGTCCTGCCCGCTGGAAGCGCATGCCGCCGCCAGGAAGAGGACGAGCGCCGCCCCGGCCCATCGCCGACCTCGCGTCATTGGGCTTGCTTCCCCTTGGCCTGGAGCGCGGGCGGGAGCCAGACGGGCAGGCTGGCGATGGAGGCGCGGGCCTTCTTCGAGGTCGGCACGCCCCACTTCTGGAAGAACGGCCCGAGGTTCCTGCCCACCGTCCGCGAGAAGCGGACCATCCACTGGTCGCGCTTCTCGTCGTCGTTGCGCGGCCGCTCCTTGGCGGGCAGCTTGCGGTACTCGGCGAAGACCTTCTTGTAGGCGTCCCAGCCGAAGCCCTCCTTGAGCTGGAGGTACATGCCGAGTGAGAGGAAGGGGTCGCTCTTCCATTTGTTGAAGTCGGCGCCGCCGGCGAGGTAGGCGTCGAGCTTGCGCTGGCGGGTCTTGGGGCTGATGCCGCCGTGGCCGCCCTGGATGCCGAGAACGGTTTCGAGCACATAAACGGTGAAGAGGTTGACGGTCGTCTCGATGGTGCCGCCGAATGTCCAGAGGCCGCTCTGGTGGTTGTGGCCCATCTCGTGGAACATGCCCCAGTCGCCCTTGGTCGAGAGGAGCTTGCGGTCGACGAACCGCGGCGCGGCGTCGAGCCAGGTCATGATGGGGTAGCCCGAGTGCATGTAGCCGGCGGAGATCTGGGCGTCGGCGACGTAGCGCTCGGGCCGCGCCCGCTCGCGCGGGATGGTCGCCAGGTCGGCGCAGGCGTCGAGCACGCGGTCCCAGAACTCCATCAGCGCCTTCGGGTCGTCGAGGCCGCGGAGGTTGGCCGACGGGACCGAGATGACGACCCGCCTGCCCGCGACCTCGCCCCAGGGGGCGGGCCGCTTGCGGACCGTCTCCCGCCAGGCTGCCAGGTCGGTCTCGCCGAGGACGAACAGCGGCGCCTCGACGGCGTGGGCGATCTCGACCTTGACCTTGCCCAGCTTGCAGCGGCCAGGCACCTCGACGTAGAGGAGCCCGCCGAAGGCGTTCGCCGCCGCCGTCACGGGCCGGTCGATGCGGAAGCGGCGGACGATCTCCGGCGCGCGGCTCCACTTGCTCTTGTGCCAGAGCCGGTCGTTGTGGCAGCCGATGCGGACCCAGAGGCCCTGCTTCGCCGCCCGCTTCGGGACGGTGACGGTGACGACCTCGCCAGGGGCGGCGTAGAGGCCGGTGCTGTGCCAGGCGGGGACGGCGGTGTCGACGTCGAGCTTGCGGGCGACGCGCGGCGCGTCGGCGGGCACGGCGCCGGGGAAGTGCTTCGCGGCGGGATGGGCGGTGACCTGGTCGGCGGGCAGGCTCAGGTCGCGGCGGAGCTGCATGGTGAGGATGACCTTGGCGAGGCCGTCGGCGTCGGTGAGCGGCGTCTTCGGGGTGGGCAGCTTGACGTCGCCGCCCCGGGTCTTCAGGAGGCGCTCGAGGCGAGGGCGGAAGAGGGCGTCGCCGCTGGGCACGGCGAGGGCGCAGCGGGAGATGGCCGAGACGGCGAGCGCCATCTCGTTCTTGCCGAGGCTCGGGCCCTTGCCCGCGGCGAGGTTGGTGAGTGCGTCGAGCGCGCGGCCTGCATGGGCCATGGCCGGCGGGTCGCCCTTGGTGGTGAAGCCGTCCTTGGCGGTGTCGCGCTGGTAGCCGTCGGCCCACACGACGCCCGCCTGGGCGAAGAGCCGGTTGCCCGGCAGCTCATCGCCGAGGCTCTTGCCCGGGTTGAGCTGCTTCCAGCCCCAGCCGGGGACGCCGGCGAGCACGCCGCCGCCCGTCGCGATGAACTTGCGCAGGGCCTTCACGTCGCCGCCGCTGAGGCCCGCCGGCGAGGTGATCACGGCGTTGAGGCCGTCGAGCTGCTTCGCCCAGCCGCGCGCCGGGAGCTGCCGCGCCTCCACGCCGTGCTTCTTGAGGTGTGCCTCGAGCGCGCCGAAGCCTCGGAGGCCGACCTTCGGCACCCCCTCCTTCGCCGCGCGGTGCGCCGCCCAGCGCACGCAGTTGAGCACGAGGCGGCCCGTATCGGCCGCCTTCAGATCGCCGAAGTAGCCCTCGTGGCCGAACGCCACGACGCGGCCCTCGCCCAGGCGCCCCGCCGCCACCACCGGCGCAGGCTTCCCGTCCACGTTCCCCATCACCACGGCGAACGCGCCGTCGCTCAGCAGACACAGCGGCCCGGGGATGCCCGGCGAGCCGATCGCGCTCACGCCGTCGAGCAGGGGATCCAGATCCGCCCCCCCCGCGACCAGCGGCGAGGCCAGCCCTAGACAGATGACCCCGCACAACACGGGGAGCACGAGACGCCTGGTCATTGGCGTTTCCTCAGATCAGGAGTTCTCCGACCGCCTCCATTGTACCATGCTGGCGACAGCCAGCCAACGGGCGAAGCATCTGAGCGCGTGCCGGAGACCACCCAGGCCACCAGGACGGCCCGACGCGCTGCGATGGGGCAGCAGAGGCCCGGGCGTCCCCCCCGACGCCCGCCAGGTCGAGCCAGGCAGGGCGCATCATCGCGCCCCGGCCGCCGGCCGGCGGTCGTAGACGCGCACGTAGTCGAAGAGCGCGCGGTCCGGCAGCGTGGCCTTGCCGATGTCGCCCGCCCAGGAGCCCACCTCGCAGCTCAGGATGATGTACTCGGGACGGTGCGACACCCCCTTGCCCGTCCGCCACGTCTCCTTGCCGTCGACGTAGAAGACGTACTCGCTCTTCGTCCACTCGAAGCCGACCGTGTGCCAGCCCTTCGTGAGGCCGGGCACGTTGACGACCTTGCCCTGCGACTTGTGGTCCTTGCCGTAGCCGTCCCAGTGGAGGGTGTGCTGGATCTTGTCGCCGCGCTTGCGGAGGTACTCGAAGATGTCGATCTCGGTGCCCGCCTTCGCCACGTCGCCGACGGGCTTGCCGAGGGTCGGGCTCTGGAGCCAGAAAGCCGACCAGTGGCCGATCGCCGTCTGGAGCTTGACCCGACACTCCCAGTAGCCGAAGGCGCGCTCGAGCTTGCCCTGCGTGCCGATCATCCCCGTGTGGTACTTGTCGCCGACCTTCGACGTCGTGATGGCCAGATGTCCCTCCCCGTCGAGCGTCACCGCCTCCTTGACGTTCACCCCGCCCTTCCTCCGCCCCAGGCCGCGGTAGCTCCACTTCGTCGTATCCAGCTCGGCGCCATCGAACTCATCGCTCCACACCAGCTTCGCCTCGCCGGCCAGCAGCAAGCCAGCCGTCGGCACCAGGAACATGAACGCCAAAGCGAGAAGCCAGCCTCTCATCGGAGCGCCTCCAAAGGCCGGGAAACGCGACTCCCTCTCCCGCTGGCTGTGCTGGCAAAGGCGGGGGTGAGGGAGCATGCGGGAAGGCCATCGGCGTTCGTGCCGCGGAGCGGCAGTCTGCCCGTCCCCCTGCGGAGCGGAGGGACGAGCGGGGAGTGAAGAGCTCGGCGTGGCGGGGCTCACTTCCGCCCCAGCCGCGCGAGGAGGTGCTGGCGCATCCGGGCGACGTAGCCGCCGCCGCCTTGATTGACGGCATCGAGCGCGGGGCGGGCCTTCTCGCCCAGGCGGTCCAGCGCCGTCATCGCGAGCAGGCGGCCGCTGGACTCGGGACACGTCCTGAGCACCTCGGCGAGCACGGGCAGCGCCGTCTCGCCCTCGCCCCAGTCGGTCAGCGCCTGCGCGGCGACGACGCGCGCCGCCGTCGAGCCGTCCTTGAGCATCTCGCGGAAGCGTGCGAGGTAGGGCTTCGCCTCGTCGCGGGTGCGTGCCTTGACGGGGCTACGGTCGTGGCCCTGGTAGATGCCGAGCGCGGCCCAGTAGCGGACCGAGCCGCCCGGGTCGCCCAGCGCCTTGGCATAGGCCGCGAGGGCCTTCGCGCCCGTGCCGTCGAGCCGCTTGAGGGCCAGCGCCCGGTGCACGATGCCGCTCTTGTCCACGGCCGCGCGCCAGTGGGTGCGGGCCTCCGCCGTCTGTGCCGCGATGCCGGGGTCGCCCGCGCGGTAGCGGACGGTCGCGCTGTCCTTGAAGCCCAGGCGGCAGGCCTTCGCGGCGAGCGTCTGCCCGGGCCGCAGCGCGAGCGGGCGGGCATAGAGCTGCCAGCCGGCGGCGCTGGCCGGCGGCGCGACCGGCCCGACGTTCGTCGCGCCGAGGACGACGGCCTGGAGATCCATCTGGAAGCTGCCGGGCTTGACCACGGGCTTGAGCGCGACGGTGTACTTGCCCGGCTTGGGGAACTCGACCTCGCCGAGCTTCACGGCCCGGAAGCTCTCCCAGTCACCGGTGCTGCTCGCGCGGCCCTCGAGCGTCTGGCCGGCGATCTCGACGGTGTACTTGCTGTTCTCCCTGCCACCGCAGGCCCAGACGACGTGGACGGGCAGCTTGCCCGCCTTGGGCACCGTCACGTCCCAGCTCACCCAGGCCTTCGTGTTGCGCCAGCCGCTGAGGTTGGCCGCTTCCTTCTTCGGTTTCGGGCCTTCGCCCTGGAGCTTCGCCTTCGCGGCGTGGAGCACGATGCCGTCGCCGCCCTTGGGCGCCGCGGCCCCGCCGCCGCCGCTCACCTGGTAGGCAATGGACGCGCCGGCCGTGGCACACACCACCTCGACCACGACCCCGTCGCCCTGCTTCGTGACCGTGACGCCGGGGGTCGCCGTCTTCTCATACTGGTCGCCTGGCCGCTTGAGGGCGTCGAGCTCGCATTCGGGCAGGAGGCCGAAGTCGCCGGTCTCGCCCATCCAGGCGAAGAGCGCGGCCCGCAGGCGCTCGAGCACTGCCCGGTGCCTGGGGTCGGCGGCGAGGTTGTGGACCTCGTGGGGGTCGGCCTCGGTGTCGTAGAGCTCCTCGATGGGCTTGGGCTGCTCGAAGTACTGGAGCTCGGCGCCCTTGAGCTTGCCCTCGGCGTGCAGGCGGCGCATCTCCTGCATCGTGGGCATCTGGTTCATGTAGTTGACGTCGAGCGAGCGCGGCAGGTGGGGCAGGAGGTTGCGGAGGTACTTCCATCGCTTGTCGCGGACGCATCGGATGGTGTCGTAGGCCTCGTCCACGCGGTCGCGGGCGCCGTAGATATACTCGCGCGGCTTGGCCTTCTGCGGCCCGAGGAAGGCCTGGCCCTGAATGTGCTTCGGCACCGGCACGCCGCACAGCGAGAGCAGGGTCGGCGCGAAGTCCACGAACGCCACCAGGTCGCCGTTCACGGTGCCCGGCTTGAAGGCGTCGGGGTCGGCGGGGCAGGCGAGCTTCCGCCACTTGGCGGGCACGCGGACGAGCAGCGGGACGAGGAGGCCGGAGTCGTAGATCCAGCGCTTGCCGCGGATCAGGCCGCGGCCGTGGTCGCCCCAGAACCACACGATCGTGTCGTCGGCCAGCCCGTCCTTCTCGAGCTCGCCGAGCACGGTCGCGACGTAGCCGTCGAGGGTCGTGATGTTGTCGTGGTACTTCGCCCAGTCGCGGCGGACGATGGGGGTGTCGGGGTAGTAAGGCGGGAGGGTCGCCTTGGCGGGGTCGTGCTTCAGGCTGTCCCGGGGCTTCGAGCGGGCGCGGCTCTCGTGGGTGCCGGTGTAGTTGATGACCGAGAAGAACGGCTGCCCCTTGGCGCGCCCCTTCCAGTCCCTGCCGCCGCGGCCGCCGCGGTCCCAGGCGGTGGTGGGCGCGTCGAACTGGTAGTCGGTCTTCGAGCGGTTCGTGCAGTAGTAGCCCGCTGCGCGGAGGTACTCGGTGAAGCAGCGGACGGGCACCTGCGGCACGCCCTTGCAGCGCATGTGGTTGGTGCCGATCGAGGTCGGGTACATGCCGGTGATGATGCCCGAGCGCGCGGGCGCGCACACGCCCATGTGCGAGAAGCAGCGCTCGAACCGCGTGCCCTGCTTCGCGAACTGGTCGAGGTTCGGCGTCACCGCGTAGGGGTCGCCGTAGCAGCCCAGGTCAGGGCTGATGTCCTCGGTGCTCAGCCACAGCACATTCGGCCGCTCGGGCGGCGCGGTCTCGCCGCCGAGCGCCGGCCTGCCGAGCGCCGCCGCCCCCACGGCCAGCCCCGTCGTCCTCAGGAACTCGCGTCGTCGCATGGTCGACTCCTTCCGCCTCGTCGCCTGGGGGCACTGCGTAATGGGTATCGGCAGTCTAGCGCCGGACGGCTGCGGCCGCAACAGGCAATCGGGCCGGTTGATTCCACGGCCCCGACCGCGTATGCTCCTGGCGCCGACACACACGCAGCGTCGGAGGGCCATCGGTGAAGCTCACGCGCTACGAGAACAACCCCATCCTCTCGCCCAACGAGGCGAACGACTGGGAGGCGCTCGTCACCACCAACCCCGGGGCGTGGTACGACGAGGACGAGGGCGAGGTCAAGCTCCTCTACCGCGCCGCGGGCAAGGACCCCGAGCACGTCATCCGCATGGGCCTTGCCGTCAGCCGCGACGGCTACGACTTCGAGCGCGCGGGTGACGAGCCGGCCTTCGGGCCGAGCGCCGACGGCTTCGACGCGGGCTGCGTCGAGGATCCGCGCATCGTGAAGATGGGCGAGTGGTACTACGTCACCTATGCCGCCCGCGCCTTCGCCCCAGGCCAGTACTGGCTCGGCGACCGCCGCGAGCACAAGGCCCCCGTCTGCCCGGCCGAGTTCCCCTGGATCCTCCGCGAGAACCAGACCTGCACCGGCCTCGCACTGACCCGCGACTTCCGCTCCTGGATCCGCGCCGGCCGCATGACCAGCCCGACCGTGGACGACCGCGACGTGATCCTCTTCCCCGAGAAGATCGGCGGCCGCTTCGCGCTGCTCCACCGACCCATGAGCTGGGTCGGCGAGGCCTACGGCACCGAGTTCCCCGCCATGTGGATCTCCTTCTCCCACGACCTGCTCGTCTGGTCCGACAGCCGCCTCGTGGCCAGAGCGGCGGAGGACTGGGAGCGCAAGATCGGCGGCAACACCCCGCCCATCCGCACCGACACCGGCTGGCTGACGCTCTACCATGGGGTCGGGCCCGACCGCTACTACCGCCTCGGCGCCTTCCTGCTCGACCTCGACGAGCCCTGGCGCGTGACCCACCGCACCCGCGACTGGCTCCTCGAGCCCGAGCTGCCGTGGGAGACCCAGGGCTGCTACGCCGGCGGCGGGGTCGTCTTCCCCTGCGGCAAGATCGTCATCGGCGACACCCTCATGGTCTACTACGGCGCGGCCGACCAGTACGTGGGCCTCGCCACCTGCCCCCTCGCCGAGCTGCTCGACAACCTGCTCGCCAGCCCGGCGGAGAGCGCCGTCTGACGCCGGCGACACCACGCCACCGGCCCGCCACGGCAGGCGACATGCTTGCGCGGGCGGCGGGTCGAGCGCTATACTGCGGGCGCATCCTGGTCATCCGCAGGTAAGGAGACGGGCCATGGCAGGGACGACGCGGCGGCAGTTCCTCAAGCGGTCGGCGGCCTTCGGCGCGACCTTCGCGATCGCGGCCTACCCAGGGCGCGTGCTGGGGGCGAACGACACGATCCACGTCGGCGTCGCCGGCATCCATGGGCAGGGCGGCACCCACATCGGCCAGTACTCGAAGATGGACGGCGTCGAGATCACCTACCTCATCGACCCCGACAGCAACCTCTTCGGGCGCAGGGCCCCTGGCATCGAGAAGAAGACCGGCAAGAAGCCGACCTGCGTCCAGGACATCCGCCGCGCGCTCGACGACAAGGACCTCGACGCCGTCTCGATCGCGACCTGCAACCACTGGCACTCGCTCATCACCGTCTGGTCGTGCCAGGCGGGCAAGGACGTCTACGTCGAGAAGCCGTGCTCGCACAACGTGTTCGAGGGCCGCCAGAGCGTCGCGGCCGCGCGCAAGTACAAGCGCATCGTCCAGCACGGCACCCAGCGCCGCAGCGGCGGCCAGTGGAAGCAGGCGCGGGACATCGCCGAGGGCAAGCGCGGCAAGCTCCAGCTCGTGCGCGCACGCAGCTACCGCAGCCGGGGCGGCATCGGCTTCGCCAAGCCCGAGCCCGTGCCCGCGGGCCTCGACTACGACCTCTGGCTCGGCCCCGCACCCAAGCAGCCCTTCCACCGCAACCTGGTCCACTACAAGTGGCACTGGTTCTGGGACACTGGGAACGGCGACATCGGGAACAACGGCCCGCACTGGAGCGACATGGGCCGCTGGCTCATCCCCAACGCAGGCCTACCCAAGCGCGTCATGAGCCTCGGCGGACGCTTCCTGTGGAAGGACCAGGGCCAGACGCCCAACCTCCAGATGGCGGTCTACGACTACGGCGACGTCAAGATGATCTTCGAGGTCACCGACATCAAGCCCCACATGAAAGGCCGGCCCGACCTCGTCTTCGACAAGGACGCCAAGGCCGAGCCCATCGAGATCCTCACACCGGCCGACGTCCGCAGCCCCATCGCCCCCCGAGGCCCGGGAGGCAGCATCTTCAAGAACTTCATCGCCTGCGTCCGCAGCCGCAAGCCCGAGGACCTCGATGCCCACATCCTCGAGGGCCACTACTCGAGCGCCCTGTGCCACCTCGCCAACATCTCCTACCGACTCGGCACCGACGTGCCCTTCAACAAGAAGACGGGCGCCCTCGGCGACGACAAGGAGGTGGCCGCCACCTTCCAGTGGATCTGCGACGTGCTCAAGGCCAACAAATACCAGCTCGGAGAGGGCACCTACCGCCTCGGCCGCACCCTCGCCTTCGACCCCGACAAAGAACAGTTCATCGGCGACGACGAAGCCAACCGCCTGCTCACGCGCCCCTACCGCAAGCCCTTCGTCGTGCCCGAGAAGGTTTAGCAGCCCGACACAGCCGCGCGGCTCATCGCAGGCGTCCAGGCCCCCTGCCAGGCGGCGCGTTGGCATAGCGACTCTCGACCCAATCCGGTTGGAGGGCAGGAGATGGGTGGGTTCCTCGACTGGCTGCTCGGCAGGAAGCCTGCGGAGAGCAGCGGCTCGGCGGATCTGGAGGAGACGTTCAGGATCGGGCCACAGGTGGACACCGTGGCCAACGCCACGGGCCGATTCGGCCACGACCGCACAAACCCGATCCCCTGCCACCAGCCGGAGGGCGAGATCGACTACCTCGCCCGCCTGTGCTGCGCGTGCGGCGAGCCCTTCCTCTTCCATCGCCTTGGCAGCTTCGGCGCGGGGCCTGACGGCCACATCATCGACGGCTTCGAGCTGCTCTGCGCCAAGAGGGCCTGCCACATCAAGCTCTTCGTGGACATGTACCACGAAGGCCCCAGTGCCCTGATCCCCGACGGCCTCACCCAAGGCGAGCGGCGCGGCGCCGGCACCACGGCGCACGTGGACGACTTCCCCGACGGTCTCCTCCACCTCCTCGCCTCACGCGGCGAGCAAGCGACCGAATGACGCGCGGCCCCGCGCCGGCGGCATCAGAAGTCGGTGTTCGGATCGGTCTTCAGGCGGGCGAGATCGGGCGCGAAGCTCAGGCCGACGGCCTGGTTGCGCCCGGCGTCCAGCGGCTCGAGCAGGATGCCGGCGCCGCCCGGCTCCCACTGCTCGGGGAACTCCTTGCCCCCGAACTTCAGCTCCCCCCAGCCCGACGCGCGCGGGAAGCGCCGGCCTGGCGCAATGGCGAACGAGATCGGGTGCGCCGCGCCGAGCCTGCCCGTCGCGACGACCTGATCGCCGATCGACAGCTCGTAGGAGCCGTCGGGCCTGAGCGCGCTGTCGATCCAGTAGAGTCTGTCGTCCTCGAGGGGGAACAGCCTGTCGTAGGCGTCGGTGCGCGTCAGCGCCTTGGCGTCGGCGGGGCCGTAGCCGACCTCGGTCCAGGCGCGCGGCGTCGAGACGCCCAGGCCGCCTTTCTTGACGTGGATGACGACCTGCCCGCCCCTGAAGGGGTGGATGATCTGGACACCCCAGGCCGAGCCGCCGCGCAGCCAGCCGAAACGCCACCGCGTCCCCAGCCGCGGCCAGAGCTGTCCGCCCTGGACTGCCACCCCGCGCGCGCCCGACCGCCCATCGCCGCGCGGGCCGTCGAAGGCCCTCGCCAGCCGGTGCACATTCTGCGTCGGCCCCTTCGCGCCCAGCCGCACCGCGACCGTCGTCAGCTTGTGCTCGAGCAACAGGTCCCGCCCCCCGGCAACGGCGACGCTACCGAGCACAGCCATTGCGGCAGCAAGCTCACATCGCATCCGGCAAGCCCCTGTACCCACCACGTATCGAGCCCTGCCCTTTTTCTTAGACGCCCGCAACTCCCGCGCAGTTCCGACGCTCTCCGCGCCCGTCTCCCTTGCGGCAGCAACCACCCGGCCAAGCCCACGGCCGCCAGACGCCACACCGCCCTGCCAGGACTCGGCGCCGCCACCGATCACGCACCCTCCCCTGAACACAAGCCCCTGCACAGCGGGGTCGAGAGCGCCTGAGCTAGTGTCCTGACCGACAAGTCCGTTCCATCGGCCGCGAGGACCTGCGCCATGGGTGTCAGCCGTCGCTGTTCATAGTTCTAGAACTGTGAACACGGCGCCTCCGCCGCCGCGTTGGCACGCTTTTCGACACGCTTCTTCCTCTCGACGGGCGAGGGCAGAGAAGCTGCATCTGCGGTGCAGGCTTCCGATTGTCGGGGGGCGCCGCAAGCCGTCGC
>CBFDBL010000108.1:0-12455 GCA_965603035.1 uncultured bacterium | reverse complement strand
GGCCTGGGGCGAAAGGCGGCCGCTGGCGGCGAAAGCTGGTGAGAAATGCGGGCTACCCCAGCAACCCAGCGTCCAGCCCACCGCTCGGCCCTCGGCTCTACGGGCCGAGGCGCCCCGCGCCAGCCCCATGGCGAGCACGGCCCTCAGCGCCCGCGCACCCGCCGCCTGAAGCAAGCCTGGCCCCCGCTCACCAGCCCATCGGCCCTCTCGCATCCGCTCCCACACCCACGGGCGCGCGACCCCACGCCCGAACGCCGCCCAGAACCCGCAGCACCCCGGCACCCCCCAGCCGCTCCCGACCCGCCGCATCGAGTTGTTGCACACCTTCGAAGGTGTGCAGCTTTCCAGCCGCGCCGGCCCGCCTTGCAATCGACTGGGGCGCGACTATACTCGCCTGAGCCCCGTGCCCTTCGGAGGAGATCGCGACATGGGCAGGCCGAACTTCGTGCTCATCCTCATCGACGACCTGGGCTGGACCGACCTGGGCTGCACCGGCAGCCCCTTCTACGAGACGCCCCACCTCGACCGCCTGGCGCAGCAGGGCCTGCGGTTCACCGACGCCTACGCGTCCTGCCCCGTGTGCTCGCCGACCCGCGCGAGCCTCATGACGGGCAAGTACCCGGCGCGCGTGCAGGTCACGAACTTCATTGCGGGCGAGGCGAGGGGCCGGCTCCTCTCAGCCCCCTACCTGCACTACCTGCCGCTGGAGGAGCAGACGATCGCCCGCACGCTCGGCGCGGCGGCCTACCAGACCTGGCACGTGGGCAAGTGGCACCTCGGCGGCGAGCCCTACTGGCCCCAGCACCACGGCTTCGACGTCAACGTCGGCGGCTGGTCCGCCGGGATGCCGAAGAGCTACTTCGCGCCCTACCACAACCCCATGCTGCCCGACGGCCCCGACGGCGAGTACCTCACCGACCGCCTGAGCGACGAGGCGGTCAGGCTCATCAGGGGCCGCGACGCCGCTCGCCCCTTCTTCCTCAACCTGTGCTTCTACACGGTCCACATCCCCATCCAGGGCAAGCCGGCCCTGGTGGAGAAGTACAAGGCGAAGGCCGCGTCGCTCGGCCTCGACCAGCGGGACCCCTTCGAGATCGGCGAGCACTTCCCCTGCGAGCACAAGGGCGACCGGCGCGTCGTCCGCCGCCGCTTCCACAGCGATCCCGGCTACGCCGCCATGGTCCAGAGCATGGACGAGGGCATCGGCCGGGTGCTGGCGGCCCTCGACGACGAGGGCATCGCCGACGACACCGTCGTCCTCTTCACGAGCGACAACGGCGGGGTCGCGACCTCCGAGGGCAGCCCGACCTGCAACGCCCCGCTCGCCGAGGGCAAGGGCTGGATGTACGAGGGCGGGACCCGCGAGCCGCTGCTCGTCCGATGGCCCGGCGTCACCACCCCCGACAGCCTGTGCACCGTGCCCGTGACGACCACCGACTTCTACCCGACGCTGCTCGACGCCGCCGGCCTGCCGCCGCTGCCCGAGCAGCACTGCGACGGCATCAGCATCGTGCCCCTGCTGCGCGGCGAGGGGAAGCTCGGGCGCGAGGCCATCTTCTGGCACTACCCGCACTACAGCAACCAGGGCGGCCGCCCCGGCTGCTCGGTGCGGGCCGGCGACTACAAGCTCATCGAGTTCTTCGAGGACCGCCACCTCGAGCTCTACCACCTGCGCGACGACATCGGCGAGGAGACCAACCTCGCCGCCGACGAGCCGCTCGTCGCCCGCCACCTCCAGGCCCGCCTGCGCGAGTGGCTCGCCGACGTCGGCGCGAAGATCCCCGAGCCGAACCCCGACTGGGGGCCTCAGCCGGCCGACTAGCCCCCGGCGGCGTCGGCGCGGGCGATGAGCTCGGCCTGCTCGGCGGGCGCGAGGTCGATGAAGCGGAAGCTGAAGCCGGCGAAGCGCACGACGAGGTCGCCGTGCCGCTCGGGGTGCTGCTGAGCGGCGCGGAGGGTGGCGGCGTCGAGGCAGTTGATCTGGAGCTCCTGTCCGCCTCGGCCGAAGAAGGTCTCGACGAGCGCGAGGATCGCCTCGGGCGTGGCGTCGCGCTTCGCGAGGGTCAGGTTGAGGTTGGTGCCGCCGCGATAGCAGCGGGCGGCGTCGAGCTTGAGCACGCTGTGGAGGATGGCGGTCGGCCCGTTGCGGGCCGTGCCCGTCTGTGCGCCGATGCTGCCGGCGACGGGCGCCCAGGCCCTGCGACCGTCGGGCGAGGCGGCGATGCGGCGGCCGTCCACGTGGTGCAGGCTGCGCACCACGTGACAGACGAAGTGGGCCGGATGGCCGGAGCGGGCGTCAATGGCGTCGAGGACGCGCTCGCGCATCGCCACGAGCTCGAGCGCCCAGCGGTCGGCCCGCTCGTCGTCGTTCCCCCACTTCGGCGCGGCCAGCAGCCGCTCGCGCAGGGTGCCGTCGGCGAAGTCGCTCCGCATCGCAGCCACCAGCTCGCCCATCGTGACCGACCGCTCCCCCATGACGAGCTGGTCGATGGCCGCCAGCGCGTTCGCGGCGTTCGTCAGACCGCGCTCGTAGAGGCTGGGGAAGTGGTAGGGCATCCCCTCGAGCAGGTCCTGCCCACGCGCGATGCAGCCGCGCATGAGCGCAGAGGTGAACGGCGTCGGCACATCCGCTGCCACGTGGGGACGCCGCCTGGCCCATCCCGCCCTGGCGCGGGACGCATGGTCGGCCATCGTCCGCTCGAGGCACGCCAGCAGCTCGCCCATGGTGCCGACGGCGTTGGGGTCGGGATGGTCGAGCAGCGTCTGGTTGAGCAGGCCGAGGTACTGGATGGTGCCGCTGGTGGCCGTCGAGGTCTCCTGTGCGCGGCCCGCAATGCCGAGCTCGTTGCAGCCGATGACGCAGTAGTCCCAAGCGTCCTCGGGCGCGACGCCGGCGCCGATGAAGCCGTTGGCGGTCGGCTCGTCGTGGATGAGCAGCGGCATGCTGACGCCCGCGGCGAGCATCTCGGCGGCGCGCCGCTTGACGGCGGGGGCGATGCGCTCGTGCCAGCGGAGGAACAGGTGGGGGTCGCCGACGCGCACCCGCTCGCAGGCGTCGAGGAAGCAGTGGGTCAGGGCGTTGCACCGGTCGCGGCCGCGGTGGTCGAGCCCGCCGACGGTGATGGGCTGGGTCTTCGAGCCGCGGCCGAACAGCGAGTTGGCCGCGACCTTGAGCATGAAGGCCGCGCACCAGTGCGTGGCGAGCTCGGGGTCGAAGCCGTCGTCGATGAAGGGCGCGAGCACGCGGTCAGGCAGGCCGATGGAGATGGACATGCCGTGGCCTTCGATGGCCGTGGCCAAGTGCACGAGAGCGACGGCCTGGAGGCCCTCGAAGAGATCTTGCGCCGGGCGAGCAGGCACGCGGCGGCAGGCCTGGGCGACCCGCTGGTGGCAGGCGCGGATGAGGGGATCGTGCTCGTCGCCGGCGGCGGCCGCCGCGGCGTCGGCGTAGCGGCCCGCCCAGTCGATGACGGCCTGGAGCGCGATGGCCATGGCCTCGCGGTACGCGCGGCGCGCGGGGTCGGTCTCGTCGTCGTGGCTCCGGGCTTCGGCGATGAGCGCATCGAGCCCTCGGTGGACGACGAGATCGAGGTCCACGGCGAGGTGCCCGATGCCGCAGACGCCGCCGAAGCTGCGGTCCCGCCAGAAGGCCAGCAGCTCGTCGGGGACCGCGCCGTCGAGGTGGCTCTCGAGGCCCGCGTTCTCGATGAGCACCTGGGGGGCGATGCCGATGCCGTGCTCGGGCACGAGCATCCAGGCCCTTGGCCGCGCCGACGTGTTGCCGGCCAGGACGGGGTTGGACCGCACGTCGAGGGTCATGTGGCGCAGGACGTGGGCGAAGGCCTTCGCGCGCTTGACGGGCACGGGCTCGCCTTCGTGGCGCCGCCAGGCCTCGGTGACGAGCCGCGCGCGCTCGAGGCACACGCTGTCGTCGGTCGCCATCAGGTCGTCGCGGATGCGCTCGATGAGCGTCCTCATGGCTTCTGCTCGCGGCGCTTCGCCGGCTGGTAGAGCATCAGCTCCTCGATCAGGGCCGCCACCTTCGCGGGCGGCATCTTGCGGACGAGGTAGGCGTGGGGCTTGTCGGGCGCGGGGCGCCAGGCGTTGCTGCCGTCGGGGAGGACGTGGCAGTGGCCCCCGCGGTGCAGGCCCCAGACCTCCTTCAACCCGCCGCGCGTGCCGCGGACGGCGTAGAGGACGGCCGTCTGATCCCAGCTCTTGTGGGGCTTCAGCCCGTTGTAGAGCTGATAGGCGCGGCGGACGGGGCTCGTCTCGGGCAGCTCGGCGAGATGGCCGCCGGTGAGGACGGCGACGCCGATCTCCGAGCCGCTGAAGACGATGGGCGTGGGCCAGTGAGCGACCGCGTGGGCCGCGGCCGGGCCGTCGTGGCGGAAGTTGGCCTCGCGGCCCTCGGGGAACGTGCCGCCCATGCAGACCCAGAGCTTGACCTTCTGGCGCACCAGGTCGGGGCCGGCGAGGGTGCTGTGCTCGTCGCCGCGTGTCTGGAGCAGATTGCGGAAGTTGGTGAGCTGGCCCACCGAGACGAAGACGACCGAGCGGTCGGGCTGCGCGGCGAGCACCTTGCGATAGAGGAGCGCCGCGTCGGGCACGTCGTCGGGCGACTGGAGCTTGTGGGGGAATTCGGCGGCGAGCTGCTGGCTGTAGCGCGAGCGCTTGAGGAAGCCCTTGCCCTTGAGGACGCCGATGGGGATGTCGGGCCGGCGGAAGCAGGTGTTGAGCGCGTCGAGGCAGGGCACGCAGTGTGGGTTCTTGGCCGAGACGCCCATGGCGAGGATGGTCGCCTCGCCGCGTGCGGCGAGCGCGTGGAGGACGGCGACGGCGCCCACGTCGTCCACGTCGCCCATGATGTCGGTATCGAAGATCACGCGCACCGGCTCGCCGGCCGCCGCGACGCACGCCGCGGCCAGGCAAACGCACCCGACACTCCCACACAGCGATGGGGTCACCTCTGGGTCCTCCAGCGTCCTCGGGACGTGCTGGCACTCTCCGGCGCCACTGATAGCCGACGGCTGGGCTGCTGTCAAGCGGCAGTGGCCGGCTCCAGTTGCAGCGTGGGACCGCCTTCGGTATAACCCCAGCACCTGTGCAGAGGAGACAGATGATGCGCTGGGGAACGGGTCTGCTGTGCCTCGTCGCGCTGGTGCCTGCCGCGATGCCGTGGCGCGCTGCTGCGGGCGAGGTGGGCGTGGTTTGTCACGTCAAGGTGCTGTCGGACAAGGTCGAGGACCTCTCGAGCCTCGAGGCCTGGAAGCGCTCGTGGATCGCCGAGGGGATGAGCGACGAGGAGAAGGCGCTCGCCATCTGGAGGACGGTGGTGAAGTACCGCCACCAGACCGCCCCGCCCAACGAGTTCCTCCAGCAGGCCGACAACGTGCACGACGTGATGAAGACGATCCACGTCTACGGCTACGGCATGTGCTGCTGCGCCGCGGCGAACGTCGAGCAGCTCGGCCGCTACGCCGGCTTCGAGGCCCGCGGGCGGATCATCCACGCGCACAGCGTGCCCGAGCTGCGCTACGGCGGCGCGTGGCATCTGCTCGACTGCTCGCTGATCAACTACTTCCGCAAGCCCGACGGCGCCATCGCGAGCGTCAACGACCTCATCGAGGCCGTCACCGCCTGGCACAAGGCGCACCCCGGCCACCGCCGCAACGGAGCGAAGCTCCGCCAGCTCGCCCGCAACGAGGGCTGGAGGAAGGGGCCGCCGCTGCTCGCCAACACCGCGTTCTACACGAAGGACGGCTGGAACCTCGCTGGCTCCCACGGCTGGCCCTCGACGATGCAGGAGTACGACTGCAAGCCCGATCAGATCTACGAGTACGGCTACTCCCAGGGCCACCAGCTCAACGTGCAACTCCGACCCGGCGAGCGGCTGACCCGCCACTGGTCGAACAAGGGGCTCCACGTCAACCTCGGCGGCGGCGGGGGCGCGCCGAACGTGCTGGCGAAGCGTGCGGGGATGGGCTACCAGCGCAGGCTCGGCGACATCGCCCCAGGCCGCATCGGCAACGGCCTCCGCGAGTACGACCTGCCGCTCAAGGACGGGACGTTCCGCACGGGGGCGCTCGTCGCCGACAACCTGGCCTGCACGGCCGAAGACCAGCAGGCACCCGCCGTCCACGCCAAGGACCCCGCGCAGCCGGGCGTCCTGGTGCTCCGCATGCCCAGCAGCTACGTCTACCTGACGGGCAAGCTCACGCTCCGGGCCGTCGTGGGCGAGGGCGGGAGCCTCGGCGTGAGCTTCTCGGGCAACCATGGCCTCGCCTGGCGGCCGGTCGCCAGCTTCACCAGCTCGGGCGAGCAGGCCATCGACCTGTCACCGTACGTCCTCCGCCGCTACGACTACAGGCTCAGGCTCGAGCTCAAGGGCAAGGGCACGGGCCTCGACGCGCTGAAAATCGCCCACGACATCCAGCACTCGCAGGCGCCGCTCCCCGCGCTCGGGCCTGGGGACAACACCGTCGCCTTCAGCGCCGGCCCCCACGAGGGCACGATCACCATCGAGGGCCGCACCAGCCCGACGCGCAAGCGCAACGAGCTGCTCGTCACCGACTTCCGCCCCGAGCTCCGGGGCGTCGGGGTCAAGCTGCTGCGGGTCACCGGCTACGGCCCCGAGGGCGGCAGCATCACCTTCCCCGTCGCGACGCCTGGCGACCTGACGCGTCTGCGCTTCGGCGCCCACTGGCGCGCCCGCGACATCCGCGAGGGCTGGGGGATGCACGTCTCGTTCGACGATGGCAAGAGCTTCAGGACCGTCGGCCGGATGCCCGGCCCCCAGGTCGGCTCGTGCACCTACGTCACCGTCGAGGACGTGCCTAAGGGCGTCCGCAAGGCCCTCGTCCGCTTCCAGAGCACCCGCCAGCGCAACACCCTGTGCATCTTCGACCTGCGCATCGACGCCGACTACGCCGAGCCCCACGGCGGCTTGCGCCCCGTCCGAATCACGTACATCTGGGACGAGGCCGGCGCCGAGAAGCGTCACGCCCACGTCGCCCGCAAGCCCGAGGAGACCTACACGGTCCGCTGCGGCGACGGGCCCGTGATGCGGTCGCTGGAACTCGAGCTCGCCGAGTAGGCCAGGAGGCAGCCCGTGCCGCGGATGACGATGCGTGAGCGGATGCTGGCGGTGCTGCGCGGCGAGTGGCACGACCGGGTGCCCTTCGTCCAGTACAGCGGGCTCGCGGCGCCGAACGCCGAGGCGTGGGCGGCGCTGGGGCGCGGGCGGATGGGCCTGCTCCAGTGGACGGGCGTGCACCGCGTCGAGACGCCGCACTGCGCGCGGGAGAGCGAGGACTTCGAGCGCGACGGCCAGCGCTGGCGCCGCACGACCCTCCACACCCCCGCGGGCGACCTGGTCGAGGAGCGGGCCTTCGAGGAGGCCTACGGCTCGTCGTCGGTCCGCAAGCACTTCGTCCAGGAGCCCGGGGACTACGACGCCCTCTTCGCGTATCTGCGCGACGGCACCGTGCTCGACAACTATGAGACCTACCGCAAGGTCGATGCGGCGCTCGGCGACGACGGGCTGCCGCTGGCGGCCATCGAGCGCACCCCCTACCAGCAGCTCTGGGTCCAGTGGGCCGGCCTCGCCAACCTGTCGATGCACTTCGCCGACTGCCCCGACCGCGTCGAGACGGTCATCGGCCTGCTGACCGCGCGTGCGCGCCGCATCCTCGAGATCGCGGCCCGCTCGCCCGCGCCGCTCATCGACTTCCCCGACAACATCACGGCCCCCGCCATCGGCCCCGCGCGCTTCCGACGCTACTGCGTGCCGCTCTACGACGAGCTGGCCGCGATGCTCGCCGAGCGCGGCGCCCGCGTCTTCGTGCACATGGACGGCGACGTGCGGCCGCTGTGGGACGCCATCGGCAGCTCCGGCGTCGGCGGCATCGACTCCTTCGCGCCGGCGCCCGACAACGACACGACGGTCGCCCAGGCGCGGGCGATGTGGCCCGAGATGCGGCTGTGGGTCAACTTCCCCTCCTCCTGCCACCTGCGCGACTACGCCGGCGTCCGCGCCGTGGCCGAGCGGATCCTCGAGGAGGACGCCCGCTCGGGCCTGCTCCAGATCCAGGTCTCCGAGAACGTGCCGCGCGGCGCCTGGCAGACCAGCTACCGCGCGATCGCCGATGCCATCGACGCCTTCGCCTGACGGGCACACAGCGGCGCAGACAGGGCGTTTCCCGCCAGGCATAGGACCTATGGGACAGATAGGACCCATACGTCCGATCGGTCCTATGGGTCCTATCGGTCGCGGGACAGCGCGACCCCAGCTTGACTCGCCGGTTTCGGCCCGCTACGATCTCCGCAGGGAGGCAGTGCGGAAGCGGGCCTGTTCCTCTCGGTCAGGAGGCCACGATGAAGCGACGCGAGTTCCTGAGTGCGGCTGGTAAAGGCATCCTCGGAGCAGGCCTCCTCGTCCTGCCCGACTGGCCGCTGGGCGCGGCGCCCAGCGACCAGGTGGTGATGGGCCACATCGGCGTGAAGGGCATCGGCGGCAGCCACGTCGGCTGGTTCTCTGGCCAGAAAACCTGCCGCGTCGTGGCCATCGCCGACGTGGACCCCAAGATCCTCGGCGGCAAGCTCGGCCAGGTGCACAAGAAGTACGGCAACCAGAACGCCAAGGGCTACGCCGACTTCCGCAAGGTGCTCGACCGCAGGGACATCGACGCCGTCTCCTACGGCACGCCCGACCACTGGCATGGGCTGATGGGCTGCCTGGCCTTCCAGGCGGGCAAGGACGTCTACGGCGAGAAGCCGATGACGTGGTGCTACGCCGAGGCCAAGGCGATGAAGGTGCTGTGCAAGCGCCACAAGCGGGTCTTCCAGCTCGGCTGCCAGCGCCACGCCAACGAGGCGATGCGGCGGAGCGCCGAGCTCATCAAGGCCGGCGTGCTCGGCAAGATCCACACCATCCGCGCCTGGAACGGATGCCGCGCCCCCAACCACACCACCCCCGACAGCACCCCGCCCCCAGGCGTCGATTACGACATGTGGCTCGGCCCCGCGCCCAAGCGGCCCTTCAACAAGCACCGCTTCCACTACGACTTCCGCTTCTACTGGGACTACAGCGGCGGCGACTACGTCAACTGGTGGTGCCACGTCAACGACCTGCCCCAGTGGGCCGTCGGCTTCCCGCCGCCCAAGACCGTCACGGGCCGCGGCGAGGACATCGACAAGGGCAACGCCGAGGCCATGAAGTGGATCGAGCTCGACGTCGACTACGGCGACTTCGACTACCACTGGACCACCCGCGCGCCGAAGCTCGCGGGCATCAGCACCAAGGGCGCCTGCACGATGTTCGAGGGCGAGAAGGGCACCATGTCGGCGGGCTTCGGCTCGCGGATCATCCACCTCGACGGCAAGCAGCTCAAGGACATCCCCGACGTGCCGAGGAAGCTCCCCGGCTCGGGCAACTGGCAGGGCGAGTTTCTCAAGGCCGTGAAGAGCCGCGGCAGGACCTCGGCCGACATCGACTACTCGTATGACATGTCGGTCGCCATGTTCCTCGGCCGCATCGCCATGCAGCTCGGCCAGAAGGGAGACCGCACGCTCACGTGGGACGCCGACAAGGGGATCTGCGTCGGCGACGCCCAGGCCACGGCACGCCTCCGCCGCGACATGCGCAAGCCGTGGAAGCTGCCCGTCTGAGGCCAACGACCCGCGCCCGTCACCAGGCACTGCGCCATTGATGCGAATGGCATTACGGCGCGCGGGAGCGCGCCCCCATCGGCGGGGCTCAGTCGCGCCGCGAGTAGCGGATGAACAGGGTCAGCCCGATGGCGACCACCCCGAGGGCGATCAGCCAGTAGCCGATGGTGCCCGTCTCCTTCGTCGTCATCTCCGCCCCGTCGCGGCTGTAGGCCACGCGGAGGACGACGATCAGCACCCCCGCCGCGATGCACAGCAGCCCGAACCCCACGGCACCCAGCACGAAGCCGAGCCCGCCGCCCTCGTCCGCCGGCTTCGGCGGCGGCTGCGGCCGCTTCTTCCGCTTCTTGCGCTTCCTGCTCATCGCTCGCCTCGTTGCGGCCTAGCTTAGAGGGTTCGGGCGCGAAGTCAAGCCCGGGCCGGCCGGGACGGCGGGCGGGGGCCTTGACTCGCCGCCGGCACGCTGGTATTCTCCAGCGGGGAGGCACCCGCGGAGAGCCGAGCACGATGGCCGAGCAGTTCCAGGGCACGCCGATCCCGCCGCGGTCGCCGCTGCCGTTCACAGGCGTCTCGCGCCGCAAGCGGTCGGTCTTCTACACCCAGCTCGGGCGGATGCTGCGGGCCGGGCTGTCGCCGGTGAAGTCGCTGGCGACGCTGGCGGGGCAGCGCATGTCGGGTCGGCTGTCGCGCGCGGCGGGGCAGATGGCGGCGACGATCGAGGCTGGCGGCACCCTGGGCTCGGCCTTCGCGGCGCACTCGAACCTGTTCCCGCCGAGCGAGGTGCGCATGATCGAGGCCTCGGAGCTCGGCGGCACGGCGCCCGCCGCCATGGCCCGCATCGCCAGCTTCCTCGACCAGCTCGCGGCCGCGCAACGCAGGGTGATCACGGGCATGATCTACCCCGTGCTCTGCCTGTTCATCGTCTTCTTCGTGCTGCCGAACGCCGCGTGGTTCTTCGTGCCCGAGTACTTCCCGATGGTGTGGCCCTATCAGTTGATGTTCGTCGCGGCGGTGGTGGTCGCGTGGTTCGTGGGCACGGTGGCGTGGCGGTCGCTCAACCAGGTGGGGACGACCCGCCACGTGATCCACGGGCTGCTCCACTGCGTGCCCGTGGTGGGCGGCGTGGTGCGGAAGCTGGCGTGGGCGCGGTTCGCCAACACGTTCGAGTGCCTCTACTCGGCGGGGGTGCTGGTGCACGAGGCGCTGGCGGTGGCGGCTCGCGCGTGTGGGGACGCGGTGATCGGGGCGCGGCTGCTGAGGGTGGTGCCGCAGGTCGCGGCAGGCGGCTCGCTCACCGAGGCGCTCGCGGCGAGCCGGGCGCTGCCGCCGCTGGCGCTCGACATGCTGGCGGTGGGCGAGCAGGCGGGCAAGCTCGACGAGGCGCTGCGCAAGTTCGTCGAGTACCAGGAGGAGGAGATCTCGACGTCGATCCAGCGGCTCTCGAAGGTGCTCGTCCTCCTCGTCATCCTGGGCTATATGGCCCTCATGGTGTTCCTCATCTTCATGGTGTTCTCGACCATGCTCGCCCCGATGTACAGGGCGATACAGTGATGGGCTCGGGCGGGGGCCGGCAGCGGCTGTGGTTCCTGGTCGGGCCGACGGCGAGCGGGAAGACGGCGGTGGGGCTCGCAGTGGCGGAGCGGGCAGGCGCCGAGATCCTGTCGCTGGACTCGATGGCGATCTACCGCGGGATGGACGTCGGGACGGCGAAGCCGACGCCCGAGGAGCAGGCGCGCGTCCGCCACCACCTGCTCGACCTGGTCGCGCCGCACGAGGCGTTCAGCACGGGCCGCTACGTCGCGGCGGCGGAGGCGGCGATCGCCGACGTGGCCGCCCGCGGCCGCAAGCCGCTGTTCGTCGGCGGCACCGCGCTCTACCTCAAGGCGCTGACCGAGGGCTTCTTCGACGGGCCGCCCGCCGACTGGCCGCTGCGCCGGCGCCTCGAGGCCGAGGCCGCCGCCCACGGCACCGCGGCGCTCCACGAGCGCCTGCGAGCCCGCGACCCCGCCGCCGCCGACCGCATCCACCCCAACGACCTGCGCCGCATCGTCCGAGCCATCGAGGTCCACGCCGCCACAGGCCGCCCCATCTCCAAGCAGCAGACACAGTTTGGCACCCCCTCGTCGCGCTACGACTGCGCCGTGGCGGGGCTCCGCCGCGACCGCGCCGAGCTCTACGAGCGGATCGACCGCCGGGTCGACGCCCTGTTCGACGCGGGCCTGGTGGCCGAGGTGCAGCGCCTGCTCGACGCGCCGGGGGGCATCAGCCACGCGGCCGCGCAGTTCGTCGGCTACCGCGAGGTGATCGCCGCGCTGCGCGGCGAGCTGTCGCTCGACGAGGCCCGCGAGCGGATCCAGACCCGCACCCGCCGCTTCGCCCGCCGCCAGCTCACCTGGTTCCGCAAGATGCCCGTCATCCGCTGGGTGGACGCGGGCCCCGACAGCCGCGTCGAGGAGCTGGCCGATCGGGTGATCGCCACGCTCGAGTTGGACTAGACGGCGCGGGTGGCTCGCCAAGGCGGGGGCAGGCTAGGCTTCCGCTGGATCAGGCGATGGGGTCAACTGGAGCGGCATCGAGATGTCCACGTGCGCCAGCTCGTGGACGGGACAGCGTGTGGAAGCCTCGAGGATCTCGATGCCGAGGAGGTCGCCGCCCGCGCTGACGTAGACAACACAAGGCTCGGGTGGCGCCAGGCCTTGCCGGTGTCGTTGTTCCGACCAGTGCGACCGGTGTGCGACCGGCCGCGTAGTAAGCAGCTTGCCCCTGGCTAAGGCTCTACATTTCGC
>CBFDBL010000107.1:0-12496 GCA_965603035.1 uncultured bacterium | reverse complement strand
GTTCCCGTCCCCCCCGCGGAGCGGAGGGACGAGGGGACCGTGAGCGGAGGGACGAGCGAGGGGGGACTGGAGGCGTTCCATGCGACCTGTGCTGATCCTCGTGCTGGGAGCGCTGTTGATGAGCTGTGCCGGGCCTCCGCGCGTGTCGCCGCCTTTGACCAGGGCGGACTTCTTCGTGGCGACCGATGGCGACGACGGCTGGTCGGGCATGCTGCCCGCTCCGAACGCGGCGGGCTCGGACGGGCCTTTCGCCACCCTGGCCCGCGCTCGCGATGCCGTGCGGGCCTTGAAGGCGAAGGGAGATCACGCGAGGCCGATCGTCGTCATGGTGCGCGGCGGCACCTACCACCTCGACGAGCCGCTGCGCCTCGGGCCCGACGACTCGGGCACGGCCGAGCAGCCGGTCATCTACTGCGCCTGGCCGGGCGAGGAGGTCGTTCTCTCGGGAGGGCGGCCCATTACGGGCTGGCGGAAGGGCGAGGGCGAGCTCTGGGTCGCCGACGTGCCTGGGGTGAAGGAGGGTGCCTGGCACTTCAGGCAGCTTTTCGTCGGCGACGAGCGCCAGATCCGCGCGCGGACGCCGAACTTCGATCCCGACGATCCCCACCAGGGCGCCTGGGCCTTCGTCACCGAGCCGTACATCAAGGGGAAGAAGGCCGGCCGCTTCGGCGAGACCCTCACGTGCATCCACACCCCGGGCGACACCTTCGCGTGGGAGGTCGAGATCCCCGCCGACGGCGACTACGCGCTCTGGCTCTACTACGGCGCGCTCAACAAGCCCCACGGCCGCACCGACATGGCCGGCCGCACGGCTATGCAGGCCGACGACGCCGAGCCCATCCCCCTCCAGAGCCTGCCCGACACGGGCGGCTGGGGCGCCATGCGCTGGAGCAGGACCGCGACATTGAAGGTGACGAAGGGCACACACAAGCTGCGCTGGACGAACGTCCAGGGCGGCGGCCTCAACTTCGATGCCTTCGCCCTCTGCGACGACCCCGCCTGGACGCCCAAGGGCACGAAGCTCGCGCCGCCGGCCAAGGGCAAGCACAGGGTCCTCGTCCAGGCCGAGACGTACGTGGACTACAAGGCCAAGGAGTTCAGCCTCGGCAAGACCCGCGGCAGCCACCCCAAGGACAAGCTGTACTTCAAGCCCGGCGACTTCGCCCTCTGGCCCCGCTCGCCGGAGCCCGAGATCCACATCTTCCCCGCCTGGGGCTGGGTGAACGCCATCCTCTCCGTGAAGGCGATCGACCTGGGGAACCGCGTCGTCCGCGTCACCAACCGCAACTGCTCGCAGGAGCTGCGGCCGGGCAACCGCTACTTCGTCGAGAACGTCCTCGAGGCGCTCGACCAGCCGGGCGAGTGGTTCCTCGACCGCGCCGAGGGCCGCCTCACCTACTGGCCGAAGAGCCGCCGCTTCCACGAGCAGGGCGTGGTGGCGCCCCGGCTCGACCGGCTCATCGAGATCGCCGGCGAGAAGCCGCCCGGCGAGACCGAAGAGCTGATGGTGGACGGCAAGCTGGTGGCGATGGCGGCCAAGCCGGTCGAGACGCGCTTCGCCGAGCACATCGTGCTCCGCGGCTTCACCTTCCGCCACACGGCCTACTCGCTCGAGATGCCGTCGGTCTACTCGCCCGACGACGGCACGGTGCACCTGCGCTGGGCGCGGCACTGCGTGGTCGAGGGCTGCCGGTTCCTCGGCGTGGGCGGCTACGGGGTGCGCCTGTCCGACGAGTCGAGCGAGAACTACATCCTGGGCAACACCGTCGAGGAGGCGGGGCAGGGCGGCGTGCTGCTCGTCGGCCCGGGCGCCGCCCAACCGACGGACAACGTCGCCGCGGGCAACCACATCCACCACTGCGGCCGCATCTGGAAGCACGTGGCCGGCGTCTACGTCACCACCGGCAGCGGCAACCACATCGCCCACAACACCATCACCGACGTGCCCCGCTACGGCATCTCGCTCAAGACCTTCGGCCACGGCAACGGCTCCCACCGCAACGTCATCGAGTGGAATCGCATCCTCCGCACCAACCTCGAGACCAACGACACCGGCGCCATCGAGACCCTCGGCCGCGACCGCGCCGACACGGGCAACGTCATCCGCTGCAACCTCATGCTCGACAGCGTCGGCCTCAAGACGACCGAGACCGGCGAGTTCCTCACCCCCTACTACTCCTGGGGCATCTACCTCGACGACTACTCGAGCGGCACGGTCTGCACCGGCAACATCGTGGCCCGCACCTACCGCGGCGCCATCCACGTCCACCTCGGCCGCAACAACGTCTTCGAGAACAACATCCTCGTGGACGGCCACGAGCAGCAGCTCGAGTGCAACGGCGCCGACTTCATGGCCAACAACCGCTTCGTCCGCAACATCGTGGTCTTCCGTCGGGGGAACCTGATCCGCTTCAACCGCTACCACGACAAGGTGCTTACGGCCTGTGACCGCAACGTCTACTGGAAGATCGGCGAGGACATCGAGAAAGCCGAAGGCCCGGTCACGCCCAAAGGCCCGCTCGCGGCGTGGCGCGAGGCCGGCTACGACCCGCAGTCGGTCGTCGCCGACCCGCTCTTCGTCGATCCCGACCGCGACGACTACCGGCTGAGGCCCGACTCGCCCGCGCTCGAGCTCGGCTTCCAGCCTATCGACATCGCGCGGATGGGCGTCGCGGGCTACGAGCGGCCCGAGGGGCTGCCGTGACCGTCAGTCGGGCAGGATGATGAAGACCGGGGCGCCGCGGCCCGTGGCGAGGTAGTAGAGGGCGCCGATCAGGCTCGGCACCAGCATCCCCAGCACGTCGCCGGCGATCAGCCCCAGCATCAGCGGCGTGAGCCGGCGGTAGAGCTTCTGGCCCCCATAGCGGACCACCGCCTTCTTGATCGCCCATCCGAGCAGGAACGACGGCCAGAACATGCTCCCCGGGTAGCTCCAGAACGCGATGGCCAGCACCGGGTGCAGCGGCCACCACGGTAGCCGCAGCCGCGCACCCGCCAGCAGCAGCACCAGGGACAGCCCGACGGCGAAGCCGATGAGCGCCGGCGTGTCGGGCATGATGTTCCGCAGGCGCGCCAGCCCGCCAGCCGTCTCGGCCTCCTCGAGCACGCCCTGCGCGCGGAGCTTCTGCTTCAGCTCGACCGTCTTGTCGAAGGAGTAGCGCGGCACCGCACCCGTGCCCCACGTGTCCCAGTGGTGGGTGCCCGCGCCGTACTGGAACATGAGCGTCACCGGCACCGCGACCACCAGCGCCACCACCACGGCGACCCCACACCAGACGGCCGTCCGCCCCACCCGCACGCCGCGGTCGCCGACCACCTTGAAGGCGTTGACGACGAACGGCATGAGCGATTCCCGGGGCACGACCATCAGGATCGTCGAGAACATGAACATCACGAGCGCCGTCGTCGGCCCCACGGCCCGCGCACCGAACACCGCGACCAGGAACGCACACGCATACCACCGCGGCTCCATGAAGAACAGGCCCGTCTCAGCCACAATGCGCGACATCACCACAAACAGCGTGAACGCGAGCACGGTGTAGAGGATGGCCAAGGGCCACGGCACCCCCGCGGCAACCAGGTAGAGCGCGAAGACGGCCGCGCAGAGGAGGAAGACCCGCGCACCCCACACCACCTCGGGTGTCACGGGATCGGTCGCCCGCAGCCCGAAGGCCCTGCGCAGCACGCTCGCGTAGAAGCGCCGGCCCGTGTAGAGCAGCATGAGCAGGAAGCCGGAGTAGGCGCCGACGTGGAACGTCTGCCCCGGGCTGCCCGAGTAGAGCCCGCGGCGGCTGATGCTGATGCCGTAGTGGGAGAGCACGCCGTTGACGTAGGTCGAGAGGGGCGCGGCGATGCCGATGGCGAGCGCCACGTCCGTCGCCACGAAGAAGGCGATGCCCACGGCGACGAAGTAGATGCGCACCGTGAAGATCGCCCACCGCGCCACCGGGCCGCCCATGGCCGGCACGAGCACCTGGAGCGACGAGATGTCGAACACCGTCGGCACGCGAACGAAGTAGCGGGGCCACCAGGTGTGGGTGTAGTTGAGCAGATGGATGCTCAGGATGACGGCCGCTGTCCACAGGAACATGGGGCTGCGGAGCGCGCGGCTGCGCCGGTGGCCGTTGGCGGGGAGCAGCGCGAGGGCGAAGCGGCCGATGGGGTAAGGGAGGTGCTCGTGCTCGCTCCACTGCTTGTGGACGACCACCGCCAGCCCCAGCACGCCCGCCGACATCACCAGCACCAGCGGCAGCCAGAACGCCAGCGGCCGCACCCACGCCGACCAGGGCACGCGGTGGGGGCCGACGGGCCGCCGCTGCCGCGCCATGCCGAAGCGGAAGGTCTGGAGCTCCTCGTACCGGCGGCTCGAGATGCTGCGTATGCTGTCCGGCCACGTGGCGTCGATGAGATGGCGATTGAGCCAGCGGACGCCGTTGGCGTCGAGGTATCGGATCTCCGAGGGCCGCACACTCAGGTCGTCGGGCGGCTCGCGGCCCTCGGCGGCCGCGGCGAGCTTGAGCTCGCGGCGCAGGAGCCGGGTCGCCTCGGCGGGCAGCGTCGTGCTCGCGAAGGCACTGGCGTCATACAGGCCGCGGCGGTCGAGCAGGCTGTTCAACGCCACCAACACCGCGCTCGGCGCCACACGCCCGACGGATGCATCGAGGATCGCCCCAGACTGCTCGGGCGCCAGCGTATCCCGGACGCGCCGCTGGGCCTGCGACAAGGCGCCGGCGTCAGCGTCCTGGACGAACTGCGCGGCCCAGGCCCTCGCATCCTCGATGTCGTGCCGGTCGAATTCGGCGGGGGTGCCGGCGAGCATGTACTCGGGGAGCATGTCGACGACGTCCTCGGCCTGCCAGGCCGGGCGGGTGCGCGCCTTCTGGTGGGGCAGCATGACGGCGTTGGTGAAGAAGCGCATGAGGCCCGCGCCGGGGATGGCGCAGGCGGAGAGGGTGAGCGCGAGCACCACGGCGATCTCCCCGCCCGTGAAGGCCCAGCGGCGCCGCAGGAGCGCGAGCGCGGGATTGACGAGCAGCAGAAAGAGGAGCAGGCCGCCGTAGACGCTGTGGGGCATGTGATTGCCGATGAGCAGCGTCTGGCGCATGATGTTGTCGTTGAAGTAGGTGACGCCCGCGACGAAGGCGGCGCCAAGCAGCCCCACGATCACTGCCCTGCGACTCATACAACGCTCCAGTAACGACCGCACGATAGATAGCCGACTGGGCCGCCGGCGTCAAGTGCCCCCCCCGCGCGCAGGGACTCGGCCGTGGCGGGCATCTCGAGCAGGATGAGCAAGCGGGCGGCTACTCGCGGTCGAAGCGGGCGGGGAAGTCGGCCTTGAGGCCGATGGCCGAGGTGTCGAAGCCGAGCGCGAGCGCCGGGCTGCCGGGCTTCAGGCGAAAGTCGCGTTTCGCGAGATCGACGAACTGCGGGTCGGCGACGGCGCTGTGGGCGTCGAACTTGCCGCCCTGGAGCTGACGCCACGTCTCGAACGAGCCGTTGGCGGGGCCGCCCTTGATGGTGAGGGTGCCGCCGGGCTTCCAGAAGAGGTTGTGGTCGGCCGCGGCCACGCGGTCGTCGCTCCAGTTGTTGAAGTCGTAGATCGCCCGCCGGTCGCGAACGTTGCCCTGCTGGATCCGCGTCTCGGTCTGGACGACGACGAGATGCTCGCCGTCGGCCGGCTTGTCGAGGTCGTGGCCGGTGGGCTTCCAGGCGGGGTCGGTGCAGAGGGCGAAGGCGTCCCAGTTGAGGCCCCCGCCCTGGACGTTGGTCCAGGTGAGGGTCTGCTTGCCCTTCTTGAGGGGGAGGGTGGCGCAGGCGGCGGGGCTCCAGCGGCGCTCGCCCCAGCCGCCGGTATTGGGCAGGTTGCCGAGGGTGACCGGCTTCCCGCCGGCGACGGCGAAGGCCGACCGGCCGCTCATCTGGTACTTCCAGGCGTCGTTGTGCGCCGCGTAGAGCAGCCAGAGGCGGTAGTCGCCGTCGGCGGGGAGATCGACCTTCCACGATAGGGTCGTGCCCTTCGGATGCAGGTTGCCGACGCCGCGGCCGAAGGCACCCGTTGGCTCGGGCACGGCGCCCTCGAAGACGATGAGATTGCGTGTGTAGACGTGGTGGTCGCAGCGCTCCTGGGCCATCTCGAGCGAGCGGATGGCGGCGGTGTTGGTGGGGCCGACGACGAGGATGTTGTTCTCGATGCGGTTGCCGATGCCCTTGGCGTAGATGGGCTGGTCGCCGCCTGCGCCGACGACGCCGTAGATGATGTTGTTGGTCACGATGAAGTGGTCGGTGGCGTCGTCGAGGTAGAGGCCGCTCTGGAGGGTCATGCGGGTGTTGCCGACGTCGTGGATGAGGTTGTGGTCGTAGACGTTGTCGCGGCCGGAGCCCCAGGATTCCATGGCGCCGGTGTCCTGGCTGTCGAGGTTGACGTGGTGGATGTGGTTGTAAGCGAACAGGTTGTTTCGTGAGTGGAGGAAGTCGTGGCGGTTCTCGAACGTGACGCCCTCGAGCTGCTTGCGCAGCACCTGGTAGCGGGTGCCCTTGATGGTGGTGGCGTATCGGGGCATGTGGTGGACGTGGTTGTGGAGGATGCGGTTGTGGCCGCTCTGCTGAACGCGGATGCCGTAGCCGTGTCCGACGAGTCGTCCGCAGTGGTGGATGTGATTGTTCTCGACCCCGTTGTGGTGGCTCACGTCGGGCCTGCCGGGCGGCAGGCCCTGTAGCTCGACGCCGTGGAGGCCATGCTCGCGGATCAGGTTGCCGTAGATGGTGATCCGCTGCGCGTGGCCCTGGACGAGCACGCCGCGCGAGCCGCCGTTCTCGATCTTGCAGAAGCGGAGCGAGCAGTCCTCGGCGCCCCTGATCTTCACTATGTCACCTTTCGCGACGCTCAGATCGAGGCCCTCGAAGTGGAGGTTGCGGACGAGCTTGCCGTCGGCGCCCTGAACGGCGATGACGTGCTGGGCCGACGCGGCGACGATCGTCTGTCCGGCAGGGGGCTCCTGGCGCGGCCCGAGGTAGAGCGTGCGCTCGTTGAGCCGGATGCAGCACTCGCCGGGCTGGTCGAGGACGGCGAGCACGTTCCTGATGAAGTAGCGGTTGTTGGCTCGGACGTCGTAGCCGCCTTCCCCTTCGAGCTGGAGGATCCGCTTCTTGGGGTCGATGACGGTCACGGGCTTCTCGGTCGAGAACCAGTCGTGCGTCGGCCACAGGAACACGCGGCCCTCGCTCCAGTCCCAGCCCTTGGGATCGAAGTCCTTCGCCCTGTACACGAAGGCGGTCTTGGGCTTGCCAGCGACGGCGCTCTCCGTCGTGAAGTAGCCCTCGTTCGGCTCCCGCGCCAGGGTCAGACGGCGGCCATTCTCGAAGAGCTGATTGGGCACGATGCCTTGTGGGATGGTCGCCTGCCAGAGGCCCCCGTCGTGCCTCGTCCAGCCGGTGATGCGCACGCCGCCGATCAGCACAGGCACCTCGCCGGGATACGCGGCATAGGTGACGGCGTGCTCTGCCGTGCCCGAGTCCTCGGGGCCGAACGTCACGCCGTCGGGCACGTAGTACGTGCCGCCGCGCAGGAGCACCCGGACGTCCCTCGTCAGGCCCGCGGCCGCCAGCTTGCCGACGGCGTCGCGGGCGCGCGTCAGCGTGGCGAAGGGCTGGCGTCGCGTGCCGGGCCCGGCGTCGTCGCCGTCAGGCGCGACGTAGAAGTCGGCACGCTCATCCTCCGACAGCGGCAGCAGGCTGGTGCAGCCGGCCAGGAGGACGGGGACGAGGACCAGCAGCTTCTTCGTCATGGTGGCTCCTCTAGCGTGGCGCCACGGCGGGACCGATCGCCGCGGGTTCCCTCTCCCTCCGGGAGAGGGTTAGGGTGAGGGGCGGATGCTGGATCATTCCCGACACGGACTCGCCTCCTGCGTCCGCTCCCTATCGCCCCTCACCCCGGCCCTCTCCCGATGGGAGAGGGAGCCCGCCTACCGCTTCTCCCGGAGCAGGAGAACCCGAACGCCGAACGGCTCGAAGGCGAGCGCAAGCCTTGGCTCTCCCAACGGCACCCGGCGGTCGAGGGTTCTGTCGGGGCCATGCACAGTCGCTCGATGGTCGCCGGGCAGCTCGACGACGGCCTCCTGCGGCTCCGGCGTCGTGTTGACGACGAAGCAGGCGACGGTGCCGTCGGCGGCCGCGAAGGCGCCGGCCGTGACGGCCGGGAGCTTGATGGGAACCTTGACGACCGGCGGACCGCCCTTCCGCAGCGGCTTCCCGTTCCGCGAGCGGCGCCAGAACCAGACCTCGACCTCCTTGCTCCGGACCGGCAGCGGGCGGACCGTCCTGCCCAGCAGCAGGTACTCGGGGAAGTGCTTGTAGGGCCTGGAGAAGGCGAAATACGCCTGTGCGACGGTCTTGGTCCAGGCATTGCCGCCCTCGAGCGGCACCTCGTGCATGAAGGGGCCTGGGATGAGGCCGCGGGTCAGGTTGTTGGCCAGGATGCGGCAGCGCAGCCACGGATGGGCGCGCGTGCCGAGCTGCCCCTGCCCCTGGACGCAGGCCGCGCCGATGGCCGTGACGTAGTCGTGGTAGAGATACGAGAACAGGCCAACGCCGCGGCCGCCCGTCACGCCGCAATCGACCTCGCCGAACTGGCGGCTCCAGTACGTCGCCATCACGGGGATCGCCAGCTCGCTCACGTTCTCGAGGAACAGGCCGAGCTCGGGATGCCGCGGCTTGCCTTCCGCGAGGATCTCGTCGCACAGGTCGCGAAAGTCCGTCCACATCCATGGCCCATGGCCCGGCGGATGCCCGTGGGCCTGGCTGTAGCAGGGGTAGCGCTGGCCGCCGCCGATCTCCTGATCGAAGCTGACCAACGGCACGCCCAGCTCCGCGAGGCGCAGGAACGTCGCCTTCAGCGCGTCGCGGGCCGCGCGGCTGCCGTGGCAGAGGGTGGCGGAGAGGCCGCGCCACGAGCCGTGCTCCTTCGTCCGCTCGTAGAAGTCCACGAGGTGGGGCGTGCCGTCGGGCTTCGTGGCGCACAGGGCCTTGCGGCGCTCGAAGTCGGCCGTGTCGTCGAAGGCAGGGCCGTTGCTCGTCCGCTGCCGCTTGATGACCCACCAGTAGCCCGACGTCATGAACGCCGTGCGGTGGCCGCGGCGCCTCAGCTCGGCGTTCACCTCCTTCCAGATGTCGTCGCCGGGCACGGTCGGCAGGTAGTGGATGCCCGCCCAGGTGCCGCGATTCTCCCAGCCGTAGGGCACGAACACCATGTGCTTGAGGCCCGTCCGCTCGCGGTACTCGTCGAGGACGTCGGGCAGCTTCTCGAGGCGCTTGCCGAAGCGTTCCTCGCGGCCCGCTGCGTTCGCGATGCCTGTGATGATGACGCCTGCGCCGTCCTTGAGGAACTGGGGGACGTCGTCGCGCTCGGCCAGCGTGCTCTTGCACCAGGGCTGCCTGGCGGCCCAGGTCCTGTAGAGGTCGGCCGCGTCGCGCCAGTCGCCGTGGAAGGTGCGGATGCGCACCTGGTATGCCATGTCGAGGCCGCTGCCCGGCTCCTCGGGGAAGAGGTGCTGGGTGGCGAGCGAGACGCTCTCGCCGGCCTGGCAGCGGAGGCGGTAGCGCTTGCAGTGGCCCGCGGCGTCGTCCATCGCAACGTAGAGGCCCGCCGTGTGGTCGTAGTAGGCGGTGAACTGCGCGAAGGCGCTGCCTGGATAGGCGGCGTCCCGCCGCTGGCTGCGCCGCCCGGGCGAGGGCAGCACGGCGCCGCCGTACCAGGGCAGCAGCAGGCGGTCGTCGGCGTCGTCGTCCCCAAGCTTCGGCGCCAGCGCCATCCCGGGGAACGTCAGGCTCGCGCCGCACCAGCCGGGCGCGCCGTCGATGGACGCCCGCATCGCGACGGCATCGCCGCGCAGGCGGACGAAGACGTAGCCCTCGACGGGCAGCGTGGGGTGTCGGTCGAAGGCGAAGTCGAGCTTGTCTCGCGTCTGTTGGCTGATGCGCACGCGGGCGAAGTCGCGGCTCGTCACCTCCAGGCGCTTGCCTCCGTGCGGCTGAGTGAGGGTCATGCGGAAGAGCGGCTCCCGCGCCTCCGGCGCGAGGAACTCGCGGCCGGTCGGGATGTCCACCACATTGGCGACGTCGCCCGTCTTGCGGTCGAACGCCACGGCCGTGCGGAGGGTCGTCAGGCCGATGCGGTCGGGCAGCGCAAAGAGGCCAGGCCTCCCCGGCAGCGACGCGAGATCGAGGCGCGGGCGCGCGATGTCGATCTTCAGCTCCCGCAGCGTGTCCCTTGTCAGGGGGACGAGTCGCACGTCGTCGAACAGGGCCTTGGCCGTCGAGCGCGTCTCGGGCGAGGTCCAGACCCCCAGGGCGACGTCGGCCTCGGGATGCCCGGGGGCGCGGCCCTCGGCCTGCCAGCCGGGCTCAGGGGTACCGTCGGGCCAGGCCTTCGCGAAGACGTGGTCCTCGTAGCAGGCGAGCGCGATGCGGATCCACGCCGGCTTGTCCGCGATCCGCGCGCCCAGGCTGCCGAAGCTCCGCGACGGCTTCCCGTGGCCGTACCAGCAGACGATCCGTCCGCCGCGCGCATCGACCGACGCCGCGCGGATGCCGCCGCCCGACCGGCCGTAGACGTAGACCGCCGGCGCCGCGCCTTCCCATTCGAGCACCTTGACCCGCGCGGTGAGCAGGGCGTTGCGGGGCTCGGCACCGTCCGTCAGGCTCAGCCGCGTGTGGTGGGCCCTGGTGGCGGTGATGAGGAACGCGTGGTTGCCGGGGTTGCCGGGCTCGGGCACGACTCGACAGCCCTTGTCGCTCGCCTGCCAGCCCTCGGCGCCGCGCTCGAAGTCCCAGGCCCGCGCCGAGCCTGCCCGGGCCGCGGCGAGCGCTGCTCCCAGGGCGAGAGACACGGCGCAGAGAGCAGCGATGCGCACGGGGCACAGCTTCCTTACCAGCGGGCTCACCACGACACGACGAGCCGCGTGCCTCGGCCGGCGGGGCGGACGCCTGCGGCGACCATGAGCCGCTCGGCCTCGAGCCGCCACCAGGCGGCCTGGCCGTAGTCGGGGCCGACGAGCTGCGTGCCGTCGAGCTCGACGCGCCCCGGCTCGGGCAGCCCGTGGATGACGAACGACAGGGCGCGCTGGTCCGGCGCGCCGGGGTAGCTGCCCCGGCCAGGCGACAGCTCGACGACGAGGCGCCGGCCCTCGGCCGCCTGGTGGAGCTCGGTCAGGCGGAACGCGCCGTCCTCGTAGCCGAAGGACCGGCCGTCGTCCTCGTAGAGCGTGAAGCGGGCCGGCGGGCCGGCGCAGAGGTGGAGCGTGAGCTCGTCGTCGGGCCGCTCGCCGACGTAGGCCAGCTCGGGGCCCGTCGGGAGGATGGCGCCGGCGCGGATGAGGAGCGGGCCGCCGCGGTTCGCCGGGATGCGCGGCTCGAGCCAGCCAGGGCCGCTGTGCCGCTCGCCCGTCCAGAAGTCGATCCAGTCGCCCGCGGGCAGGTAGACCTGATGGCTGAACGCCCCGACCAGCAGCGACGGGCCGAGCAGGAACTGACGCAGGCAGCGCGAGCACTCGGGATCGCCGGGAAACTCCAGCGGCATCGCGCGGAGCATCGGCACCCCCGTCGAGCGCGCCTCCCAGGCGACCGAGTAGAGATAGGGCAGCAGCCGATAGCGGAGCTTGGCGTAGTCGGTGAAGACGGCCTGGAGCTCGGCGCCCTGGAGCCAGGGGTGGCGCCAGTAGTTCCACGAGTTGACCTGCGCCCAGGGCAGGAGCATGCCGAAGTGAATGCCCTGCTTGGTCGCGACCTCCATGTCGCAGGTCGTCATGCCGTGGCCGCTGAGGCTGAGGTTGAGCACGGCGCCGAGCGGGCCTGCCTCGCCGCCGGTGTCGCCCGTCCAGGTGCCCGTCCAGCGCTGGAGGCCCGCCCAGCCGGCGACGGTGAAGGCGAAGGGCCGCCGGCCCGTGTGCTCGCGGAAGCCGAGGTGCATCTGCTTCGAGTAGAGCAGCGGGTAGAGGTTGTGCATTTCGGCGTCGGTCATGGCGTTGCCGTAGAGGCGGTCGGGGTGATTGAGCACCTGCGAGGCGCCGTCTTGCTTGAACCACTCGGCGCCCTGCTCGACGAACTTGCACAGGTGGGCGAACCACGGCTCGTCGGGCCGCGTGAGCGTGTCCATCCGCCGCGAGCCCTCGAGGTTCGGGTCGATCTCGTGGCCCGCTGCCCAGGCGTTGGCTTCCTCGTCGGGGGCCTCGGCGGGGTCGCCGGCGCGGCGCTCCTCCTCGTAGCTCAGGTCGTAGTCGCAGCAGAGCCAGAGGCCTGGCTTGAAGCCCATCCTGCGGGCGGCGGGGAGGAAGTTGTGGCGGCCGGCCTTCGCGTAGAAAGGGATGGGGAAGCGCTCGGGGTGCCAGTCCTTCTCGACGCCGAAATCGTAGTTCCTGGCCATCCAGCCCGGCTCGAGGCCGATGGCGTCGCAGGGGATGCCGTGGGCGCGGAAGGCGCGGCAGTCGTCGAGCAGCTCGCG
>CBFDBL010000106.1:0-12509 GCA_965603035.1 uncultured bacterium | reverse complement strand
CCGCAATCGCTTAGACGCGCCAACGGCGGGGAAGTTTCCCCGCAGTGGAGGCGACGCGCGGGGCGGTGAGCGATGGGACAGTAGCTCAGCGGCGCTCGGCGGCTCGACCAGCCGACATGAGGAGCATGGGCAGCGGCTTGAGCTCCCGCTTCAGCGGGTCGAGCGCCAGCCCCAGAGCCTCCAGGGTGAGTGCCCCGAGCAGCACGCTGTCGCCCTCTTCGCCGAACACGACGTCAGCTCCGCCCACTCGCTCGCCGTAGCGGAACAGCGCCACGCCCTTCTTCCGGACGATCTTCGAGCCGTCGGCCAGCCGGAACGTCTCCTCGGCCAGCGGCGCGATGCCGAGCTCCTCGAGGACCGGCGTGGGCACCACCGAGTAGATCACGCCGGAATCAATCAGGAACTCGAGGGTTCTTGTGTCGTCGGGGCGGGCTGGGTTGCCGACCTCGATCTCCAGCACCGTGATGCCCATGTCGCGCTCCTCTCTGCCTCTCACTATAGGCCGAGGCGAGTGGGCTTCAACTGGGGATCTACGCCGGGGGCGCGGCCCCGTGGCGCTCCGCCGCCTTGCGGAGCAGGCCGAGGGTGTCGTCGGGGACAAGGACACCCTGGGTGTCAGCCTTCCTGGGCCGGCAGGGTGAAGAAGAAGGTGGTGCCCTGCCCGGGCCGGGACTCCACCCAGATGCGTCCGCCGTGGCGCTCGACGATCTTCCTGCACAGCGCGAGGCCGATGCCGGTGCCCGGGTACTCGCTGGCGCCGTGGAGGCGCTCGAACATGGCGAAGATCCGCTCGCGGGCCTCGCGCGGGATGCCGATGCCGTTGTCGCGGACCCAGAGGACCCACTGGTCGCCGTCGCGCCTGGCGCCGATGTGGATGCGCGGCGGACCCTCGCCGCGGAACTTCAGGGCGTTGTCGAGCAGGTTCTGGAGGACCTGCACGAGCTGCGGCAGGTCGGCGTGGACCGTCGGCAGCGGGTCGCGGGTGATCTCCGCCCCGGTCTGCTCCCGCGCCGCCTCGAGGTTGGCGAGAGCCAGGTCCACGATCTCCGCGCACGCCACCGCCGCGAAGGCGCCGCCGCGCGAGTCCACCCGCGAGTAGGCCAGGATGTCGCGGATCAACCCCCGCATCCTGTGGACGCCCTCGAGGGCGCCGGCGATCAGCTCGTCGCCCTCGGCGCCGAGCTTGCCCCGGTAGCCGCGCTCGAGCAGCCTGACGTAGTCGGCGACCAGGGCCAGCGGGGCCTGGAGGTCGTGGGAGGCGACGCGGGCGAACTGCTCGAGATCCGCGTTCGAGCCCTGGAGCTCGGCCACCGTGCGCTCGAGGTCGGCCCGTGCCTGGGCCAGATCGTGGAAGAGCACGCTGTAGGGCTTCGCCAGCGCCGTGTGCACCAGCGCCCGGTAGATGAGGTAGAAGGAGACGATCTTCAGGTAGTGCCCGATCAGGTTGGCGGTGCCGTAGGGGTCGGCGTAGAGGGTGAAGGCCAGCTCCTCGACCACGGTGACGGCGATCGACCAGGCGATCAGCCGCAGCACCTCGGGGTCGAAGTGAGCCCTGTGCCGACGCAACTGGACGAGCGACGCGACCAGGACGAGGCAGATGACGTACTCGCTGACCCGCTTGAACGGCGTGAGGCCCTCGCCCTCGACGAAGCAGTCGGGGAAGACCCGCCAGTGGAAGATCACGACAACACCGACGGTGAAGACGACAGCATAGCCAAGCAGCAACAGATGAAGCCTGAGCCGCCGCCCGACGAAGAAGGTGGCCAGCAGCAGCGACAGGCTCTCGAGGTAGCGCGCCGCGATCCAGAGCTGGGTCGGCAGATCGGTCCCACCGCCGGGGAACACCCCCATGCCCGTGTAGGCGAGGGTGTGGAGAAGGTCGAGCGCGGCGACGAACAGGTAGGCGACGCCGACGAACAGCAGATAGCTGCTCTCGAGCACCCGTCGCGTGTTCCACACGATCACGAAGATGCTGCACGCGACGATGATGCTGAAGAGCTCGGCGAGGGAGTGGAAGAGCAGGTAGCTGAACCGGCTGGCGAGGTAGAGCCCGGCGAGCACCGCCAGGGCGCCGGCGACCGCGAGCGCATTGCGCGGCTGCCACAGCTCGTGAACCGCCGCAGGCGGCACCCGCCCCCCGTCAGCAGCACCGCGGCCGCCTGAGCTGCTCGACGCCGGTCCCGCGACTCCACTGGCTTCCATGGCCGGTTCCCCTCCAGAACACAGACCCGGCTGCAACGAACGCGGCCCCAGCCCCGTCATCGGCCAGGGTTCGTCCTCATGGCCTCCTCGCCGAGGCCCTGCGATCGCGCCGCCGGAACTCGTCGAGGCGGGACCACGACCGCTCCGCCCGCTGCGCGCGATCATAGGGGCCGCGACCGCGCGTGTCAAGGCGCGCATCGTCGGCAACCACAAGACCCTCGAGTGCCTCGAGCGCCTCGTCGGCATCACCGACGACGCTCGGGTCGTGGACGACGGCGAGGGGCTGGCCCTCGGCGATGATGGCCTGCGAGGTCGGGCAGTGCCGGCAGCTCGGCCGCGCGGTGGCCCGGTCCGTGGGCGGCGGCGCGCCGGCGCGGGCGCCGTCAGTCGTCGGGGCCGAGCTCGTCGACTCGCAGGCTGGGCAGGCAGGCGTCGGTGAGCTGGCTCTCGAGGAGGAAGTGGTCGTCGAGGCCGCCGAGGCAGTCGGTGAGGAGCTGCTTGGTCGCGGCGAAGGCCTGCGGCGACATGGCGGCCATGCGTCGCGCGGCCCGGAGCGCGGCCGCCTCGAGCTCGGCGGGCGGCACGACGCGGTTGACGAGCCCGAGCGCGAGCGCCTCGTCGGCGGGGATGTCGCGCCCCTCGAGCAGCAGCTCGCTCGCGGTGCCGAACCCGACGTAGAGCGCGAGCAGCCGGGCCAGCGCGCCGCCAGGCGGCATGCCCAGCTCGCGGCAGCGGTTGCGGAACACGGTGCCCTCGGCCGCCACGCGGTAGTCGCACACGAGCCCATTGCCGAGGAAGGGGGTGCACACCTCGCCCTGGAACCCGACGACGACGGCCTTGCGGCAGCCGCGCACCTTCGCCGCGAACTGCTGGTGCCCCGTGCCCTCGCGGTGCACGTCCATCTCCCCGCGAGACGCGTGCGGCGTCGGCAGGTCCGCGCCCGGCGCGCCGTGGTGCAGCACGTGTCGCCAGAAGCGGTCCACCTGCGCCGCCCCGAAGCACGACGCCGTGCCGACCAGCACCAGCGCCCGCACCGCGTCCGAGGCCGACGCGGCGTCGAACAGCCGCCACAGCGCCCGCTTGCTCTCCAGGTCGAGCGCCACGTAGATCGCGTCGTCGGTCAGCCGCAGCACCACGACGCCGCCCGCCCGCGCCACCGAGAAATAGGGCGCCAGCGCCTCGAGCTCGCTCCCGATGCTGTCCACGGCCGGGCCTCCCTGTCTGAGCGTGACGCTCCCCTCACCCGCCTGTTCTACAGGCCCCGTGCCGCGCCGTCAAGACCCGGGCGGGCGCGAGCGGGCATTGACTCGGCGCCAGGCGGGCGCTAGGATGCCGTCGCTCCTTCGCGACCGGCCGTCGTCACCTCGGGGGACTGCGGACATGGACACGCTGCGGCTGGCGTTCATCGGGTGCGGCGCCCAGGCGTCGCTGCTCCAGGCCAACCTGCCGCAGGTCGAGGCCATCGACTTCGTGGCGGCGTGCGACCTCGACGAGGCCAAGGCGGGCCGCAACGCCCGCCGCTTCGGCGCGGCTGCGGCCTACACCGACTACGGCGAGATGCTCGCGGTCGAGCAGCCCGACGCCGTGGCCGTCTGCGGCCCGCCCCCCATGCACCACGAGCTGGGCCTGGCCTGCCTCGAGCGCGGCTGCCACCTCTTCCTCGAGAAGCCGCCCGCCCTCACGGCCGCGCAGACCCAGGAGCTCGTCGATGCGGCGGCGGCCGCGGGCAAGATGGGCATGGTCGCCACCCACTGGCGCCACGCCCCCGCACACCAGATGGCGCGGCGGCTCGCCGAGGAGGCCGAGTTCGGCGACGTGCTCGGCTTCCGCTGCACCTATGCCGCGCCGGGGCCGAAGTCGCCGATCTGGGACGTGGACTCGACGGTCCGCGGCTTCCTGCTCGGCCAGGTCATCCACCCGGTGGACTGCATGCGGTACCTCGTCGGCGACGAGGTGGCCGAGGTCTACGCGGCCGTCGCCGAGCGCGAGGACGGCACGACGAGCTACGCGGTGACCTTCCGCTTCGCCGGCGGCGCGGTGGGGACGATGAACCTGTTCGGCGGCGTGCCCGCGCTGCTGATGGAGACGGCGATCGCGGGGTCGAGCGGCCGGTGCATCGAGGTGGTGGACGCGGAGTACGTGACGTACTACAAGGAGCGGCCCGCGCTCGGCCAGGGCGGCTACGCCGACACGCCCGCCGCCACCTGGCGCCAGGGCAACCTCGACCGCAGCTACGGACGGCCCGGCTACCTCCAGGAGCTCGCCCACTTCGCCGCCGCCCTGCTCGCCGGCGAGCAGCCGCGCTCGAGTCTCGCCGACAGCCTAGCCGACATGCGCATCCTCGAGGCCATCATCGAGAGCAACGCGGCCGGCGCGCCGGTCTCCCTCAATGGCTGAGCCCGCGGCTTGTGGCGCGGGACCGGCGCGTCGCTCGACGTGACGATTGGGCCGCGGGCCATGAGAGGAGGAGTCCGATGGCGAGGCGCAGCATACCCATCGCGCTGGCGCTGGTCGTGGCGGCAGCCGCCTTCGCCCTGATGCACCTGACGGGCGCCGGCGAGCCAGGCGTCGTGAAGCGAACGGGCTTGCCGACGGTGCGCGACTTCGGCGCCGTGGGCGACGGCGAGGCCGACGACACGGCGGCGCTCCAGCGCGCCGTGGACGCGCGCGTCGGCGACGTCGTGCTGCCGCGCGGCGTCTACCGCATCACCCGGCCCGTCGTCATCGACCTCGACAAGGTCGGCTGGACCTCCGTCGTCGGCAGCGGGACGGCGCGGCTCGTCATGGCAGGGCCAGGCCCGGCGCTGCGGTTCGTCGGGACCCACGCGGGGACGGCCTCGCCGCGGAGCGTGAAGCCCGAGGTGTGGGAGCGCCAGCGCACGCCGCTCGCCGACGGCTTCGAGATCGTCGGCGCCCACCCGCAGGCCTGCGGCATCGAGGCCGCGGGCACCATGCAGCTCACCGTCTCGCGTGTGACCATCCGCCATACCCTCCACGCCATCCACCTCGTCCGACGCAACCGCAACGTCGTGGTCGCCCAGTGCCACCTCTACGAGAACCGCGGGGTCGGGCTCTACCTCGACGACGTGAACCTCCACCAGATCAACGTCTCGGCCAGCCACATCAGCTACAACGCCGGCGGCGGCATCGTCTCGCGAGCGGGCAACGTCCGCAACCTCCAGGTCAGCGGCTGCGACATCGAGGGCAACATGGCCGCCGACGGCCCGCCCACCGCCAACGTGCTCATCGACAGCACGGGCGGCGGCGGCGGCACCGCCGAGATCGCCATCGTCGGATGCACCATCCAGCACACCGCCAGCGCCCCCGACTCCGCCAACGTCCGCTACATCGGCACCGACCGCGCGGGACGAGCCTACGGCCACCTCACCATCGCCGACAACGTGCTCAGCGACGCCCAGATCAACCTCCACATCCAGAAGGCACGCGGCGTCGTCATCACGGGCAACACCCTGTGGAAGGCCCGGCGCCACAGCCTGCTGGTCGAGGACAGCACGGGCGTCGTCGTCGGCCCGAACGCCTTCGACCGCAACCCCGCCTACCGCGACGAGAAGACGGCCGACGGCGCCCTGGCGCTCCGCCGATGCCGCGACGCCACCCTCACGGGCCTCCACATCCACGGCGTGCGCCGCGCGCCCGCCGCGCTCGCCGTCGAGGCCTGCCGGCGAGTCAACATCACCAACTGCACCGTGCTCGACTCCGACGGCGCCGGCATCCTGCTCGCCGACTGCCGCCACTGCCGCATCTCCGACTGCCTCATCCGCGACGACCGCGCCGACGCAGGCGACTGGACCCCCATCCGCATCGCAGGGGGCCGGGGCCACATGGTCGCCGACTGCCTGCTCGACCGCGCGCCGGCCATCGCCGCCGGCACGGCCCAGGCGAGCGGGAACGTGGTGGCGCCGTGACGCGGGCCGCGTCACTCGTGGCGGAGGGCCTCGATGGGGTCCATCGCGGCGGCGCGGTAGGCGGGGTAGATGCCGAAGACGAGGCCGACGGCGACGGAGATCGAGAAGGCGAGCACGCAGGAGCCGGGCGTGACGATCGTGCGCATCTCGGAGAAGCGCTCGACCAGGTAGGGGATGATCACCCCGAGCGCGACGCCGAGCAGCCCGCCGTTCGCCGTGAGCAGGATGGTCTCGGAGAGGAACTGCGAGACGATGTCGCGTCGGCGTGCGCCGAGTGCTCGGCGGATGCCGATCTCGCGGGTGCGCTCGGTGACGGTGGCGAGCATGATGTTCATGATGCCGATGCCGCCGACGAGCAGCGAGATGGCGGCGATGGAGCCGAGCACGATGTTGAAGATGCGCTTGGTCTCCTGGGCGCGCTGGAGCAGCTCGAGGGGGACGATGATCTCGTAGTCGCGCTTGTCGTGGCCGTAGCGGAGCACCTTCTCGATGGCCCTGGACACGGGCACGACCTGCTCGAGGCTGGGCGCCTTGACGATGACGCGATGGAGCTGGATGATGGTGGCCTCGAAGCTGCCGCTGCGGCGCTTGAAGTTGATGTCGCCGTAGCGGCCTCGGGCCGTGGTCATGGGGATGTAGATCTCGAAGCCTGAGGTCGCGCGCCCACCCGCCTTCTTCTGCGAGCCGTCGGACCGCGCGCGCAGGATGCCCACCACGCGGTAGCAGTCCTCGCCGGCCTTCACCACCTGGCCGAGGGGGTCGGTGAAGGGGAAGAGCTCGCGGACGAGCGGGCCGTTGAGCACGCACACGGTGGCCTGGCGCCGCATGTCCACCGCGGTCAGGAAGCGCCCGCGCGCGAGCATGCGGTTGGCCACCTCGGGGAACCACGGGACGGTGCCGACGACGTTGCCGTCAACCCTGCGGCCCAGGTGGCGGATGTGCATGCGCACGTGGCGCGCGGGCACGACCACCTCGACGCCTGGGATGGTGGACCTGATGCGCTCGGCATCCAGGTAGGTCAGCCCGTAGCTGAGCGCCCAGGTCTGCTCGGAGGCGACGCTGCGATCCTCGGGCGGCTTCACGCTGTTGACGATGATGTTCTGGCTGCCGAGCTCGCGGATCTGCCGCTGGGCCTCCTCGCTGGCGCCCTCGCCGATGGCGAGCATGGCGATGACCGAGCACACCCCGAAGATGATGCCGAGCGCGGTGAGCGACGAGCGGAGCTTGTGGACCCAGAGGCTCTTGAGCCCCATGGCGACGGTGCGCTTGACGCGGAAGCCGATCATGCGACGACCTCCGCCTCGACCAGCCCGTCGCGGAAGCTCACGGTGCGCCGCGCGCGGCCCGCCAGCCTCCCATCGTGGGTCACCATCACGATGGTCTTGCCGCGGGCGTTGAGCGCGTCGAGCAGGCCCAGGATCTCCTCGCCCGTCTTCGTATCGAGGTTGCCCGTGGGCTCGTCGGCGAGGATCACGAGCGGGTCGTTGGCCATGGCGCGGGCGATGGCGACGCGCTGCTGCTGGCCGCCACTGAGCTCGTTGGGCCTGTGGTCGATGCGGTCGCCGAGGCCCACCAGCTCGGCCAGGGCGACGGACCGGTCGTAGCTGTCGCGCTCGGACCAGCCCTGGTAGTAGAGCGGCACGGCGATGTTCTCGATCACCGAGAGCTGCTGGATCAGGTTGTAGCTCTGGAAGATGAACCCGAGGTAGCGGCAGCGGATGTCGCTGAGCTCGGAGTCGGTGCGGCGGGCCACGTCCTCGCCGCCGAGGTAGTAGGAGCCGCCGGTCGGGGTGTCGAGGCAGCCGATGATGTTGAGGAAGGTGCTCTTGCCGGAGCCCGACGGCCCCATGATGGCGATGTAGTCGCCCTGGCCGATGGCGAGGCTCACGCCGCGCAGGGCGTGGACCTCGATCTCGCCCATGCGATAGACGCGGGTGATGTCGCGGACCTCGGCGATGACAGCCATGGGGGGCTCGCTGCGCGACTCGGGCTTCACGTCGTCGGCGCTTTGCGGGCGCCGCCCGCGGGGCGCTTCCCGCCCTTCTCCGCCCCGGGCGGCCGCTTGCCGGGCGCGCCGCCTGGCCTGCGCCGCCGCGGCTCACCGTCGCGGCCCTTCCCGACGGCGCCGCCCTTCGGGCGCATCTCGCGCGGCCCACCCGGGCTGGGGCCGGGGGGACTGGGCGGGCCGACCGCGTCCTCCTTCTCCCCCTCCTCGCCTTCCCTCTCGTCCTCCCCCTCCTCCTCCTGCTCGACCGACATGGTCTGCGGGGCCTCGAGCAGGATGCGGTCGCCCTCGGCGACGCCCTGGACGACCTCGACGAACTTGTCGTTCGACTCGCCGAGCTCGACCGCGCGCTCCTCTTCGCCCTCGCCCTGCACAAGGTAGACCACGCTCTTGCCCCGCCGACCCGTCACGGCCTGGACGGGCACCTGGAGCACGTCGTTGCGCGTGTCCACCCGGATCTCGACCTCGGCCGACATGCCCGGCTTGAGGTTCGCGTGCACGCCGTCGATGCTCACGTCGGTCTCGTACTGCTTGAGGTCGGGGTTGAGCCAGCGGCTCGACGCGTCGGGGAACGAGCTGACCCTGTTGACCTTGCCGGTGAGCCGCATGTTGGGGAAGGCGTCGATGCGGATGGTCGCGCGGAGCTCGACCTTGACCTTGTCGACGACGGACTCGTGGACCTTGATGGCGACGGCGAGGGTCGAGATGTCGGGCAGCTTGATGATCTCCTGGCGCTCGCGCACGGTGGAGCCTTCCTCGATGGGCTCGCCGCGGGACCGGTAGTGCCCGCCGGTCGTCGCGTAGACGACCAGGCCGGGCTTCGTGGCGCGGATCATGCAGTTGTCCACCTGGGACGTGAGCTTCTCGAACTTGGCCTTCTGGACGAGGTAGGTGGCCTCGGCGCTCTTGAGCCTGGCCCCGGCCTGCGCGAGGGCCGCGCGGGCGCGGGCATTGACGCGATCGAGCTCCTTGCCCCGCTCGAGGTAGATGGAGAGGAACTCCTCGGCCTTCTTGGGGAACTCGTAGCGCAGGAACAGCTCGCGCGCGCTGAGCGCCTGCTGGAGGTCGATCACGCTGCTCTTGAGGGCGAGCTGGTCGGCCTCGAGCTCGTTCTGGCTCACGAAGCCCCGCTTGGCGAGGCGTGCGGTCCAGACGACCTCGTCGGCGGCGCGCTTGAACTTCTCGATGGCCAGCTCGATGTCGGCCTCGTGCTTGCGCTTGGCCTGGAGGGACTGGCCGCCGACCCGCTCGTCCCGCTCCGGCTGCGAGACGCCGGCGAAGCGATCGCTCTCGTCGCCAGGCTCCGCCGGCAGCGGCTGCTCGCGCGACGGCGGCGTCGCGGTGTCCTCGGCGGGCGCCGCGAGCGCGGCATCGACCTCCTTGAGCGCCTTGGCCAGCTCGCCCTCGAGCTCCTGGCGCTGCTCGCGGGCCCCCCGGAACAGCCCGTCCGCGAGCTTCAGCAGATCGACCTTGCCCGAGAGGGCGTCGGTGCACAGCGCCTGCCCGACGTACTGCTCGAGGTCCATGCGGCCGAACTTCACGTTCAGCTCGCCGTTCTTGATGTTGCTCTCGCCCTCGCTCTTCGTGATCGCGTGGTCCTCTTTCGCCGCCTCGTAGGTCGACTCGGCGTTGGCGTAGGTGATCTCCTGCTGGGTGAGCCGCTCGCGCAGCTCGGCGGAGTCGAGCTCGACGAGCACCTTGCCCTTCTCGACGTCCTCCTCGCTGATCACGGTGCCCTCGGGCACGAGGCTGATGATGGTGGTGCTGCCCTCGACCTCGCACTTGTAGACCTCGGCGGTCAGGGCCTTGAGGCTGCCGCCCTCGGTGATGGCGATGGGCAGATCGCCTCGCCGCACGGTGTAGATCGACCGCGTGGTCTCCGCCACCTGCTTCTGCGACCACCACCAGCGCCAGCCGCCGTAGCCCGCGCCCGCGCCGACGACGAGCAGCAGCCACAGCGGCCACAGGCTGCGCCGACGGCGACGCCGAGCCCGAGGCAGCGGCGCGAGCGCGCCGGCCTCCGCCTGCCCCACCTCCGCGTCCACCAGGCCGCCAGGCGACATGCCGTCCGCGGGCCGCGCCAGCGAGTTCACCTTACTTCTCGACATGGGTCACTTCCTGCCAGACCCCGTCCTCGCCGACCCGCAACAGCTCGGTGTCGCGCCAGAGGGCCAGACGGGCGAGGGTGTGGTCGATCAGGGTCGCGGTCAGTCCGTTCTTGGCCGAGACCTGGGAGCGCGGGGCGTCGAGCAGGTCGCGCGTCTGGGCCCTGCCGGCCTCGAGCAGCGCGCTGGTGCTCTCGACCCGGCGGTCGGCCAGCTTGAGGCTCTTCTCCTGCGTGCTGTAGCGCGCGGCCGTCTCCTGGAAGCTGCGCCAGTCCTGGCGCACGCTGAGGACCACCTGGTCGCGCTCCTCGTCGGCGCCGCGGCGCGCCGCCTCCAGCGCGATGAGAGCCCTGCGGTAGGCGTTGCGCTCCGCCTTCCGATTCAGCGGCAGGCCCGCCTCCAGGCCAGCGCTGTAGGTCCCCTCGCTGAGCTCCATCCGCACAGGCTTGCGAGCGTCCGACGGCACGTTCGCCGACACCGTCAGGTCCACGTCCGGCGCCAGGCCGTTCGCGGCCAGGATCACCTTCCGCTCGGCGTCCGCCACCGCGTCCACCGAGTTCATCAGGTCGAACCGCCGCTGGAGCGCGATGCGCGCCGCCCGCTCCCGCGTCAGCGGCACCTCGTGCAGGCCCTCCTGGCGCAGCCGCGCGATCTCGCTGGGATCCAGCTCGACCAACGAGTCGGCCGGCAGCGCGAGCTGCACCTTGAAGACGTCGAGCCGCTCGAGGTACCGCCGCACGGCCTGGAGCCAGCCGTCCCACGCCGCGAGCTGGTCCTGGCGAGCCTGGTCCACCTGGAACGGCGGCAGGTCGCCCTTCGCGGCGAGCCAGGCCGTCCGCTCGACCGACTGGCGGACCCGCAGGTAGTTCTGCCACTGGTTGGCCACGGCGTCGCGCTGGAGCAGCACGCTGTAGTAGTCGCTCGTCACCTGGATGCAGAAGGTCTTGCGGAAGCGCGCGAACGAGCGGACCGCGTAGACGCTGTCGCGCTCGGCCTGAGTCAGGCTCTCGCGGGCCACCAGCCGGCCCGAGTTCCGCCACAGCGGCTGGAGCACCTGCACGGCCAGCGCCGTCGCCGCACGGTTGTCCAGCCCGCCCGTCGTGAAGTGCACCAGGTCCGTCGCCAGCCCCACCGACACCTCGCCGCCCAGCGCCAGCAACTGCCCCATCGAGAACGACGAGCCGGCCGACACCGAGTCGGTCGCGCCCGAGCTCGCGCCCGTCCCCACCGTCCCGCCCCACTGCGGCTTCCACTGGTGGCGCTCGAGCGTCAGATCGAGCACCGCGAGGTAGAGGGCCTCCTTGCGGCCCTGGTAGTCGCGGCTATGGCGGGCAGCCATCCGCAGCGCATCGCGCAGCGTCAGCAGCGCCGCGCCCGACTGGCGCGGCACCCCGTCCTTCGGGATCCGCTCCAGGTCCTCCTCCGTCAGCTCCGCGAAGCTCGTCGAGGGCGACCCCGCCGACAGCGGCTGGCCCTCGCGAAGCTCCTCGAGAGGATCGTCGAGCACAGGCTCGATCGAGAAAGCCCGCTCGCCGCCCAGCACCCGCGCCTGCTTCGACGCCAGCACCCCGTAGACCTCGCGGTCCGCATCGGCCCGGTGGTACGCGGGGCTGCTGCACCCCAGCAGCCCGCCTGCCGAGCAGACCACCAACGCAAGCAAACCCAGGAAAGCGCCGCTACAACGCATAGCCCATCCGCCGACTCGCGGACACTGCCTCCGCAGATCCCCCCATTGCCCGGCCGACACCGATTGGTCCCTTACCCTACCATCATCGGCCCCGATCTTCAACACTGCTTTCCCGCCCGACTCCGATCCCGGCTCTTGCGGCCTCTCCGCCCTCATCCTCGTCCTCGTCCTCGACCTCTTCCTCTCGACCTGTTGCGCAAGGTCCGCCACCCCGCACGCCCAAGCACGTTTGAGCGTCGCACCCAGGGTCCAGTCGCCCTCGTCCCTCCGCTCCGCGGGGGGACGGGCTCGCCGCCGCTCCGCGGGGGGACGGGCTCGCCGCCGCTCCGCGGCTCCGCGGGAGCAACTCCTCTCGCCGCAGGAGCCCCCGCCTTCGCCAAGGCTATGGCGGACAGGCCGCGAGAATCCAAGGCGGTGTCCGGCCACCGCACGTCGCAGGCTCTCGGGTGCGTGCGCCGTGGAGTGCGGCGCCTCGACACGAATGGCGTGAACAGAAGGCCGGTCAGCCCGCTCGCAGGCGGGAGATGCAATAGGGGTAGGGAAGGCCAGTTGCCTGGCCTCCCCTCCCTCCGAACCGTGCGTGC